>DATISI010000169.1:0-4338 GCA_035581745.1 Clostridiaceae bacterium | reverse complement strand
CTAGCATTCTTCGTCCTCATGTACTTCCACTGGCAGCTGACGCTCATCTGCCTCGTCATCATGCTTCCTGTCGGCTATATCGCCGTACAGCTGGAGAAGAAGAGCACCAAGAACTTCGAGGAGATCTCGGACCATATCGCGCAGCTGAACACCACGGCCCAGGAGAATATCGCAGGCGTGCGCCTGGTCAAGGCTTTCTCCAGGGAGCGTCATGAAATCTCGAAATTCTTCGGGATGAACCAGCGCAACTACGAGCTGAACAACGAACAGGCGGAGATCACCGCGAAATACTTTCCACCCATCGAATTCCTGACAAACCTGTCGGTCGTGGCCATGATCGGCTTCGGCGGATACTTCGTCATCACGAAGTCGATGACCGTGGGAACCCTCGTCGCGTTCTCCACCTATATCTGGAACCTCATCTGGCCCCTCAGGGAACTGGGCTGGCTCATCAACCTCGCCTCCCAGAACAAGTCCTCCCTCGGGAAACTCCGGAAGATCTACGAGGTCCATCCGGAAATCACCGATAAGGAAGGCGCTTTGGACATCGAGGTCGAAGGGAACATCGAATTCAGGGACGTGACCTTCTCCTATGGGGAGCAGACGATCCTTGAGGACGTGTCCTTCTTCGCGAAAGCCGGCGACACCGTCGCCATCATGGGCACCACGGGCTCTGGAAAATCCTCCCTAACCGGGCTCATCGGAAGATACTATGACTTCCAGGAAGGAGAGATCCTCATCGAAGGCGTCAGCATCCGGGACATCAGCCTGGACGCCCTCCGGAAGAACATGGCCATCGTGCCCCAGGACACCTTCCTCTTCTCTGAATCCATCGAGAACAACGTGAAGTTCGGAAAGAAAGATGCGACGAAGGAAGAGGTGGAAGAAGCCCTCTCCCTCGCCTGCGCGGACTTCGTCATGGACTTCGAGGAAGGCCTCGATACCGTCATCGGAGAGCGTGGTGTCGGACTGTCCGGTGGACAGAAGCAGAGGATCGCAATCGCCCGCGCGATCATCCGGAAATCCCCGATCATGGTCCTCGACGATGCCACATCCGCCCTCGATATGGACACGGAGTACAATCTGCTCCGGAACCTCCGGAACCTGAAGGAGAGGAAGACCCTCTTCATCATCGCCCACAGGATCTCCGCCGTGAAGAACGCGGACCTCATCCTCTTCATGGAGGACGGACGGGTCGCGGAGCGCGGAACACACGAAGAACTCATCGCAAGAGGCGGTCGCTACTACGAAGTCTACAGGGAACAGTTCAAGGACTTTGATTCCCTCATGGAGGTGAACGCATAATGGCACGGAATACGATAAGACAGGACGAGAAATTCACCCTTTCCAGCCGTAAGGACCTCCTGAAAAGGCTTCTCTCCTACATGATCCCCTATAAGAAAGATGTCCTGACCGTCCTTTTCCTCATGATTGTCGTCATGGTGATCGGACTGGTCAACCCCTTCTTCACAAGGCAGGCCATCGATGTCTACATCGCGAATGAGGACGTCAGAGGGCTCGCCCTCGTCGCCGGCCTCATGGTGGCCCTTAACCTCGTGTCCATGGCCGCCTCCCGTGTGAGGATCTACCGCATGGGCATCATCAGCAACAAGATCGTCCTGAAGATGAGGGAGGACCTCTTCGAGCACATCCAGAAGCTCTCCTTCTCCTTCTTCGATTCAAGACCGGTAGGAAAGATCCTCGCGAGGGTCGTCGGAGACGTCAATGCCCTGCAGCGGCTCTTCTCCACCTCGGTGACGAGTTTCCTTCCCCATATCCTGCAGCTTGTCCTCGTGACGGTGCTGATGTTCCTCCTGAACGTCAAGCTGGCACTGGCCACGATGACCGTCATGCCACTCCTCGTCCTCGCCCTGTTCTTCGTCGAAGCCAAGGCGCGCCCGATCTGGCAGGAGTTCCGCGGGAAAAGGAGCAACCTGAACGCCTACACCCATGAGAGCTTCTCGGGGATCCGGGTGGTCCAGGGCTTCAGGACCGAACAGGCCACTTTCGACACCCATAAGTCCATGGTCAAGGAGATGGTCGATTCCTTCATGAAGGCGATCTTCCTCAATGACTTCTTCTGGCCGCTGGTCGAATCCTCCTGGGGAATCGGCTCCACCGTCGTCTATTTCGCAGGCGTCAGCCTGATTTACGGGAACGAGATCAGCCTGGGGACCCTCATCGCCTTCACCATGTACGTCAGCATGTTCTGGCGTCCGGTCCTCAACATCTCGATCTTCTACAACACCCTCATCACCAACTTCTCCGCAGCGGAAAGGATCTTCGAAGTCCTCGACATCGAGCCGGACATCGTATCCGGAGAAGGCAGCAAAACCATGCCGGTCATCCACGGCGACGTGGAGTTTCGGCATGTCGACTTCAGCTATGAGGACGATATTCCGGTCCTGAAGGATGTCTCCTTCAGCGTGAAGGCAGGCGAGAGCATCGCTCTAGTCGGGGAGACAGGCGCAGGCAAGACCACCATCGTGAACCTCCTGAGCCGCTTCTACGACACCGACAGCGGGGAGCTCCTCATCGACGGCATCGAGGTCAAGGACGTGACGCTGGACTCCCTGAGGAGCCAGATGGGCATCATGCTCCAGGACACCTTCCTCTTCGCCGCGACCATCAAGGACAACATCCGCTACGGCAAGCTCGATGCCACGGACGAGGAGATCATCCGGGCGGCCAAAGCCGTCAACGCCCACGACTTCATCATGAGCCTCGAGAAGGGCTACGACACCGAAATCCGGGAGCGTGGTTCGAGGCTCTCCGTCGGACAGCGCCAGCTCATCTCCTTCGCGAGGGCCCTCCTCGCGAATCCGAGGATCCTCGTCCTCGACGAGGCCACCTCCAACATCGACACCCAGACGGAGAAACTCGTCCAGGACGGCATCAGGAAACTCCTGAAGGACCGGACCTCCTTCGTCATCGCCCACAGGCTCTCCACCATCAGGGACTGCGACCGGATCATGGTCATCAATGACGGGATCATCTCGGAGAGCGGCACCCATGAGGAGCTCCTTGCACACCGGGGCGACTACTACAACCTCTACATGTCCCAGTACCGCTTCCTCAGCGAAGGCGCTTAAGGGACCATTCCCATAAGAACAAAAAATCAATTCCCATGAAAGGACATGGAAAGGAGTTTCAAATGTTTGTCAGTCTTTATCACCTCGCAGCAGGGTCAGCACTCTTCGGTTTTGGAGGATTCGATGATTTCGGGGGTTTTGGAGGCTTCGGCTTCTTCGGTCTCATCCCGATGGTCGTCTTCTTCGGATTCATCCTGGTCTTCGCCCTCATCGGCATCCAGGTCATCAAAGGGATTGCGGAATGGAACAGGAACAACAATTCCCCGAAGGTCACGACTCAGGCAAGGGTGGTCACCAAAAGGACCAACGTCTCCCACCACCACAATGCCGGCATGAACAACACCGCAGCGACCTCCCATACCTCCACCACCTATTATGCGACCTTCGAAACCGAAAACAAGGAACGGATTGAATTCCATATAGCCGGTGAGGACTATGGGATGCTCGCCGAAGGCGATACCGGGACCCTGACCTATCAGGGCTCGAGATACCTGGGCTACCTCATCGACTGAAGACCCAGATGAGGCCCGTACCTGTTCACTCAGCCCGAGAAAGGAGATGACCCGTGATGTATATCTACCACTTCGTACAGTCCCACCCCGAGTCGTTGTTCCATCGTCCCAACCACAGACAGATCATCGAGGAGAATGCCCGTGAAGGCTGGCGGTTCGTCACCGCCATCCCTTCAGAAACCAACATGCCCGGAAGGATCCTGCACATGGACCTGGTCTTCGAGAAAGAGGTCCCTCCTGAAACGGAAGGATCCTGAACCAGGGAAACCTTCATATCGAATACGGATGACGGGAAGCACCACTCCAGGGATGGATTGGATGCTTCCCCTTTTTTCGAGAAACCTGCAGTTCCTTTGGAGAAGCATCCGGGAGCTGGCTGAGAATCCACGAAATCCCGCCTCACCCCATCAGGGATATGCCTCAGAATCCTTTTGAAATGGAAACCCGTATTTCCGGAGGCAAATCAACCGCATTCTCTTGCAGGATAGTGTGATATAGGGTAAAATAGGTTTACATTTCAAACAGCGATGACGGGAAGAGTAACCTTGGAATTCTGCTTAAGCGAGTAGGTGGCAGTGCAAGACCTGCAGCAAGAACCAGGACGAAGAACATCCCCGAGCTTTCCATCCGAACTTCTTAGTAGGGTGGGACGGACGCCTCCGTTACAGGGTTAAAAGTGGCAACTTGTTGCGCGGTCCAGGTGGATTCCGCTACATGCGTGCAATCTGGGTGGT
>DATISI010000168.1:0-7834 GCA_035581745.1 Clostridiaceae bacterium | reverse complement strand
TGTCAGGGTGAGGATGCCCTCGGTGTTCCCTTCCAGGAGACAGGACTGGATCGTGTCCGGTGCCTTCTCTTTCTTTGGACCAGGTCCGGCAGGCGATGTGCCTCCCTCCTTTTCCTGGTTGTAGGCGATGTAGGCGACAGCCCCTTCGTCGTGGTTCGCAAGGACGTTGAAGGCCATGAGGGTGTCCCGCACCCCTTCTGCGCCAGGATTGATGATGACGGTGTCGAGCCCGGCGCCAAGCGCCATGGCGAGATAGGTCCGGTTGATGAGGGACCGGAAAGGAAGGCCGTAGGACACGTTGCTGAGCCCGAGGGTGGTCAGGCTTTTCGTATGGGATTTGATGTGCTTCAGGGCCTTCAGGGTCTCCATGACCCCTTTCTGCTGTGCGGAAGCCGTGAGCACGAGGCAGTCGACAATCAGCCGGTCCTCCCCGATGCCATGGCTTTTCGCCTTTTCCGCCAGTTTCCTCGCGACCTTTATCCTTCCCTCGGCATCGCCGGGGATCCCCTCCTCATCCAGACACAGGGCGACCACATAGGCCCCATATTTCTTCACGAGTGGATAGATCGCTTTCATGGAGCTTTCCTTGCCATTCACCGAATTGACGATGGCCACTCCACTGTAGCGACGGAGCGCCTTTTCGAGGACCTCCGGCCTTGTGGAGTCGAACTGCAGCGGCGCATCGATGAGCCCGCTGAAGCTGTCGATGATGTCCGTCATGAACTTCGCTTCATCGATCTGGGGAAGCGAAGTGTTGATGTCCAGGATTTCCGCCCCGCTCTGCACCTGGGTGAAGGCCTCCTTCACCGCAGCGCCATGGTTCCCGGCAAGGAAGGCCGCCTTCAGCGCCTTGTTGCCGGAGGGGTTGATCCGCTCCCCGATGAGGGAGACGCGGCCGTCCAGCCGCACCATCCTTTGCGCGGAACAGACATAGTTTCCCCGTTCCACGGGAGCTGGCTTCTGGTAGACGCTTCTGAGGGTGCTTAGCCCTCGGATGTATTCCGGGGTCGTTCCGCAGCATCCGCCGATGAGGGCGACACCGCGTTCCACAAATCCTTTTGCAAACCCCAGATATTCCTCCGGTCCCACGCTGTAGCTCAGCCTTCCCTTCCCTGAAACGGGAAGCCCGGCATTGGCCTGGACGATGACTGGCGTATGGGAGAAGGCCAGGATCCTCTCGACAAGCGGGGCAAGGTCCTTTGGACCCAGGGAGCAGTTGACGCCAAGCGCATCGATACCAAGGGCCTCAAGGGACAGGACCATGATTTCGGGATCCGTTCCCATGAGGGTCCGTCCGTCCTCGGAGAAGGTCATGGTGGCGACGACCGGGAGGTCGGAGTTCTCTTTGGCCGCAAGGACAGCCGCCCGCATCTCCCCGAGGTCCGACATGGTCTCGATGATGATGAGGTCCGCTCCCGCTTCCTCTCCAGCGATGACCTGCTCCCGGAAAAGGTCATAGGCTTCCTCAAAATCGAGGAGGCCTACTGGCTTCATCATCTTTCCGACAGGGCCAAGGTCCAGGGCGACATACCCCTTCCTTCCCGCGATCGCACCCCGCGCATTGAGGACCGCAGCTTTCACGACCTCCGCCACGGCGTATCCGGTCCCCTGGAGCTTGTAGCGGTTCGCCCCGAAGGTGTTGGTCGACAGGATATCCGCTCCCGCTTCGAGGTAATCCGAATGGATCCTCCTGATCAGGGCGGGGTCCTCTATGTTCAGCGACTCCGGGTTGGTCCCCGGCTTCATTCCGTATTCCTGCAGCATCGTACCCATGGCTCCGTCAAAAATGAGGAGTTCCTGGCCGATGTTCAACTTTTTCGTCATCGATTCACATCCTATTCTTAAGAATCAGGCGCTCCCGGCGTATAGCCGTGCACTCCTATCGTTCAGGGAGACTGCAATCCTCGCTCAGCGGGCATTCCGTGCAGCCCGCATGTCCGCACTGGTTTGGCGTTCCCTTTTCCTTATCTGGTGGAAGCACCCCGAGGAGGGCCACCACGGATTTCCTTGGGGTCATGAGGAAGCTCTCCGTGAGGAAGAGCCCGATCCGTTTCTCCGCCTGGAGCTCGGCAAGGACCGCCTTCTGGTCAGAAAGCGGCAGGTCCCCGTAGCCCGGACTGAACCTGAAGGTGAGCTTCTCACCGGGTTCAAGCGACTTCGCGATCTCCTCCTGACACTGGTCACACCAGGACTCGATGTAGGCGGACGCACAGGCGTCCGTGACCATGCCAAGGGTAGGCGAGAGGAAGCCCTTGAGCTCGATCATCCGGTCCGCCTGCGCACCCAGTGTGCAGGCCATGACATAGACCCGGCTGCAGTCCTTGAGGAGCCTCGCGATCTGCTTTCCGTGGAGGACGATAGGGGAATCCCGGAATGTCACAAGGTCTTCCGTGACGGTGTCCGTCTTCAGGACCTCATAGACCCATCTTCCCTGGATCGTGTCTTCCATCTCTCTTGAAATATGCTCAAGGTCGTCCCTGGTTTGCGCATCGGGCTTGGATTTCCCATAGCCCAGATATCGTCTGACTTCATCCTGGTTCAGGATCATAAATCCACCACTTTCCGGTTCAGTGTAGCCCGTATGGAGGAGATGCTCTCGATGATCTTCCTCGTGGGCTCAGGTCTGTTCATCGTATAGATATGGACCCCGTCTATCCCTGCGGACAGGAGGTCGATGATCTGGTCCACCGCATAGGCGATTCCCGCCTCCTGCAGCGCTTCGGGGTCATGCTCGTACCGGTCGAGGATCCGGAGGAACTTCGGTGGGAAGTTGCAGCCGGAGATTTCCTGTATCCGTCGGATCTGCCTGATGTTCAGGATCGGCAGGATGCCGGCGATGACGGGTTTCCTGATTTCCAGGAGGTCCATCTTCTCCCTGAACTGGTAGAAGAGCTCGTTGTCGAAGAAGAGCTGGGTGAAGAGGAAGTCCACGCCCTTGTCCACCTTGAACCTCAGGTTCTTCAGGTCCTCCACCTTGTTCCGGCATTCGATATGGCCTTCAGGGTAACATGCGCCGCCCACAGAGAATCCTCCGAAGGCTTTGATGTCCTCCACCAGTTCGTAGGCATACCGGTATTCCGGTTTCCAGGAAGGGTCCTTGGAAAGTTCTTCCGGGATATCGCCCCTCAGGGCAAGGATGTTCTCGATCCCGTTATCCCTCAGCTCCTCAAGGGTATGCTGGATGGTTCCCCGGGATGAGGTCACGCAGGTGAGGTGGGCGATGGACTCGATTCCATAATCCTTCCTGATCCTCGACGAGATCTCCACCGTGTTCGCCTGGGACGATCCGCCTGCGCCATAGGTGACGCTGATGAAATCCGGCTTCAGGTCGCTCAGCGCCTCTATGGTCTCATAGATGGTCCCGAGGCTGTAGTTGCTCTTGGGTGGGAATATCTCGAAGGATATCGATGGGTTCTTCTTATCCAGTATATGGCTTATCTTCATGGCTTACATCTCCCCGCACGTAATTTTCTCTTTTGTCTTCTGTTCTCCCCTGTTTCCCTTGTTTCTCTCAGCCTGGAATCGACCCGACAGGCGATTCTGAAACAGATTCAGGCTACCTCTCCTTGGATGCCGTGAGTTTGCCTAAGTCATAGGGCGTCTCCTGATAGATGAAGTTCAGCCAGTTCGCGAAGAAGAGGTTGCCGTGTCCGCTCCATTTCGCGACGACACCCTTCCCGGGGTCATCGTCCCTGAAATAGTTCTTCGGAAGCGCGACGTCCAGCCCTTTCTTCAGGTCCCTGTCGTACTCCGCAAGCAGGGTGTTCCGGTCATACTCCATATGTCCCTGGACGAAGATCCTCCGCTTGTCGCGGGAAGCGGCCATATGGACGCCTGCCTCTTCCGATTCCGCGAGGATTTTAAGGTCATGGACGGCCTGGATGTCCGCCTTCCGCACTTCCGTATGGCGGGACTGCGGGGCGAAGAACTCGTCATCGAAACCTCGGGTCAGGGGGGACTTCTTGTCCTTCACCTGGTGCCCGAACACCCCGAAGAGCTTGGCTGGAAGCTCGTGCTTCCCTATCCCATAGTGGTGGTAGAGTCCGGCCTGGGCTCCCCAGCAGATATGGAGGACACTGAACACGTTGGTCTTCGTATACTCCATGATCTCCGTGAGCTCCTTCCAGTAATCCACCTCTTCGAAAGCGAGGAACTCTACCGGAGCGCCGGTGATGATCATCCCGTCGAACCGCTGGTTCCTGATCTCCTCGAAGGTCTTGTAGAACTCATCGAGATGCAGCTTGTCGGTATGCTTCGACTCATGGGAATCCATGCTGAGCAGCTGCAGCTCCACCTGGAGCGGCGTGTTGGCCAGCATGCGGATCAGCTGGGTCTCTGTGATGTCCTTGGTGGGCATGAGGTTGACGATCGCGATCCGAAGCGGCCTGATGTCCTGCTTCAGCGCTCTCGCTTCCTGCATCACGAAGACATTCTCCTCCTTCAGGACCTTATAAGCGGGTAGACCTTTTGGTACGATGATCGGCATGGCGCTCTCTCCTTCTCTGCTTCTTTCTTTTGTTTCGTGTCTTCCTGTCCTAAGCCTCATCCGAGCCCAGCGCATGGTCCAGGTCGAAGAGGATGTCGTCGATATGCTCTGTTCCGATGGAGAGCCTGACCGTGTTCGGCTTCACGCCGGAGCCTGCAAGCTCTTCCTCGTTCATCTGGGAGTGGGTGGTGCTTGCGGGATGGATGACCAGGGATTTCACATCCGCCACATTGGCCAGATGAGAGAAGACCTCGAGTCTGTCGATGAAGGCCTTTGCTTCCTCGGCCCCGCCCTTCACCTCGAAGGTGAAGATCGATCCTGCTCCCCTTGGGAAGTACTTGTTGTATAAGGTGTTGTAGGGATTGTCTGAAAGGGAGGGATGGTTCACATTCTCCACCCGGTCATGTGTCTTCAGGAAATCGACCACCTTCAGGGCGTTCTCCACATGTCGTTCCACCCGGAGGGACAGCGTCTCGAGTCCCTGGAGGAAGAGGAAGGAGTTGAATGGACTGATGGTCGCTCCGGTATCCCTCATGAGCGTGACACGGACCTTCACGATGTAGGCCACCGCACCGACAGCTTCCGTGAGCACGATCCCATGGTAGCTCGGGTTCGGCTTCGACAGTCCCGGGAACTTGTCATTCTGCGCCCAGTCGAACTTTCCGCTGTCCACGATCACACCGCCGATGGAAGTCCCATGTCCGCCGATGAATTTTGTCGCGGAGTGCACGACGATATCGGCACCATGTTCGATGGGACGGAGCAGGTATGGTGTCGCGAAGGTGTTGTCCACGATGAGCGGACTCCCGTTCCTGTGGGCGATTTCCGCTACGGCTCCGATATCGATGATGCTGGAATTCGGATTTCCCAGGCTCTCGATGAAGATCGCCTTGGTGTTGGG
This sequence comes from Clostridiaceae bacterium, assembly GCA_035581745.1. GTDB lineage: Bacteria > Bacillota > Clostridia > Clostridiales > Clostridiaceae > Youngiibacter. Next base: position 2,447 of record DATISI010000168.1, on the reverse strand, counting down.
TTTGATCGCCTTCCCGAAGGCAGAAAGGTCATCCCCGTTCACGAAGGTCGACTCGATCCCGAAATCCCTGAAGGTGTTGGCGAACAGGTTGTAGGTCCCGCCATAGATGGTGTTCGCAGACACGATATGGTCTCCTGCGACCGCGATGTTCTGGACCGCATAGGCGATGGCCGCAGAGCCCGACGCCGTGGCCAGTGCCGCTGCCCCGCCCTCAAGGGCCGCAATGCGCTGTTCGAAGACATCGGAGGTCGGATTCCCCAGACGGGTGTAGATATTCCCGCCCTCTGTCAGTCCGAACCGTCCTGCCGCCTGGGCGGAGTTCGCGAACACATAGGAGGAAGTCTGGTAGATCGGCACGCATCTCGCGTCCGTCGCCGAATCCGGCTTCTCCTGTCCCACATGCAGCTGCAGTGTCTCAAATCTGAAATTCCTTTTAACATCACTCATGATTCATCCCTCTTTCATCTGTTTTTCTTTTTCTATCTTTACTGGCTCTCCTTATCTGTCCTGGCCTTACGCTTCTTCGTTTTCCTATCCTGTCCCTTCTCTCTGTCCTGGCCTGTTCCTCTTTCTCCCATGGCTTATCCTTACGGATTCGTGTTCAGAGGGGCAGCTTTTCCGACTGTCCGGATCCTTGGACAATCAAAAAAGCTCCCGTCCTCTGCATGCGATATGCAAAGGGACGAAAGCTTCGTGTTACCACCCTAAATTTATATCTACCTCACGATAAATACCTCCACAGGTACGCAGGAACGGATTCCTTGAATACCCTGTCACTATAACGTGTGCACACGTCCAAACCTAAGGTTTCCCTTCAGCGAGGAGACTCCGAGACCATATTCAGCCTGTTCTCCTCCGTACCCTCTCACCAACCGGGTATTCTCTGTAGAAGTGTCTACATGCCTACTCTTCTCTTCAACGTCTATAAATCTATTATGGAAAACTATACCATCACAATTTTGACACGTCAATACCAATATTCAAAATATTTGTACTTTTATATACAATTCCATATCCCGTCCGCAGACTGGATCCGTATCATCAATGCCTTCCTGCCATGTCCAGGCGTATTCCAGCCACGAACGGAATTGGTCGGAACCGTCTGATCCGCAGGTGGAATCCCGCCCTATATGTTACGGGCTCAGTACGGCTCCCTGTTCTCCATCGCTGTCTTCAGCGTCTCGAAAATCACGGCGTGCCCCTCATCGTTAGGATGGAAATCCGCTCTGACGGGTGACCCGACAAGGTTGAATTCGACAACATCGCTGTCCACCCGCTCGAAGGCACGGTACACATCCACGAGCGTATACCGGTACTGGTTCCCGTATGCCTCGAGTGCCACATTGATCTTGCTGACATAGGGGTCAATCAGGCCATACAGGGGTTCTTCCCTGGTGACCGGACTGTACACGGTGTTGACGTAGATTTCAGCATCAGGAGCCAGGATGGTCAGTTCGTTCATGATCCGCGGCCAGTACGACTCGAAGGTCGAGACCGCAATTCCCAAAGACCGGTTCAGGGCATCACTCTCCGGAGACACCGGATTCTGGAGTCCTACGACCAGGCGCAGGATGGCCCAGGGGTTCCTGAGGATGGCATCCTGAAGCCCTCCTGAAGCGGCAGACGCTTCAGGATAGACACTGTACACCGTATTGAGTAAGGACTGCAGGAGATGGTTCCCCCCGATATTGATGGTGATGATGTCGGCTTCTCCAAGCGCTGAGGCATACTCCTCCGTCTTGACCAGCTGGTACAGTTCTTCGGCTGTGTCTCCCGGATGGCTCAGGTTCCTGAAGTCGACAGGGAATCTGTCGCGATACCGGTTCCTCTGAAGGTAGACGCTGAACCTGTCGTTATAGCCCAGACCCTCTGTGGCACTCATCCCATAGGCGACGGAATCGCCAAGGGCGACATAGACCGGAGCCTTCTGCAGCGCCGGGTCCCAGCCAAGGTCGATGGATTCTCCGGTGATATAGACCAGTAGAAGGACGATCAGGAACAGGAACAGGCCTTTCATCTTTTTAGACATCTTTCCTCATCTCCTTCTGCACGGTAGGCACCCTGGCTCATTTCCGGCCTGCATGCATGACGTGCTACCTTCCATCAGTCCTTATCCCGCTCAATGTGTTTGACTCATAGTATACCCAATTCGCTTCTCCAGTTCAAGCGCGTCAGGATGACATGATCAGTGGAGCCAACGCTGCTCTCCCTCAAAGCAGAACTCCCCTAAGGATGGACAGTCCTGTTCAAGGACTCTGCTGTCTATCCTCAGGGGAGCATCACGATGTTCAGGGAGCATTTCCAGTGCTTTACCCGTTACGGGCTCCTGGTCCTACTCTTGAAGGGGTCTAAGGAATCACACTACTTGTAATAATAACTGGATCCTGTGCTTTTGAGCTTGTTCTTCAGGGTCTTGAAGATCAGTTTGTGTCCCGCATTATTCGGAT
>DATISI010000167.1:0-3199 GCA_035581745.1 Clostridiaceae bacterium | reverse complement strand
ACTCCGGAACCGCTCCGGAAGGTCCTCCGCTTCGATGGTTTCCTTATCCACGAGGCTCACGAGCATCTCCGAGACATTCAGGACCTCCCTGACATTCCCGGGCCAGTCATAGTTCGTCAGGAGCACCATGGCATCCCGGCTCACGGTCTTCGCCCGGAATCCGAACTCCGCGCAGAACTTCCGGATGAACCTTGTCACGAGCTCCGGGATATCTTCCCGCCTGTCCCTGAGCCGCGGAAGCTCCAGCCTGATGATGTTGATCCGGTAATAGAGGTCTTCGCGGAAAGTCCCGTTCTTCACCATCTCCTCGAGGTTCTTGTTCGTCGCGGTGATGATCCGGACATTGACTTTCTTCTTCTGGGTGGAGCCTACAGGTTCGATATACCGGTCCTGGAGGGCCCGAAGGATCTTCGCCTGCATGAAGAGCGGCATGTCGCCGATCTCATCCAGGAAGAGCGTCCCATTGTGGGCGAGCACGAACTTCCCCTTCTTCCCACCTTTGCGCGCGTCGGTGAAGGCCCCTTCCTCATACCCGAACAGCTCGGATTCGAGGAGCGCTTCCGGGATTGCGGAACAGTTCACGCTGACCAGGGATCCCTCGGAGAACAGGCTCATGTCGTGGATTGCCTGCGCGAACAGCTCTTTCCCCGTTCCACTGTCTCCCGTGATGAGCACCGTGGAAGGCGTCCTTGCCGCACGCTTCGCGAGCTCCTTCGCCTTCAGCATGAGTTCGCTGCTGCCGATGATCTTCTCGAGATGGAACTGTTCCTTCTTGGAGAACACCACCTGTCCGTTCCGGACCCCTTCCTTCCCCTTGTGGATCCTTCCGATGATATTGTACAGCTCGTTGACATCTTCGAAGATCAGCATGCCGATGGCCCCGGTGATCTCCTCACCCTTCTTGATGGGAATCCTGTGGACCACCATGTCCTGACCATGGATCCTCTGGATATGTCCCCTTTCCTCAATCCCTGTCTTCACGACGATGGGGAGCCTCGTGTTCTCGATGATGTCGTCCACCTTCTTCCCGATGACCTCCTCCGGACTTTTCCCGATGAAGCGGCTGTAGGCGTCATTGAATTCCCGGATGATCCCGTTCTTGTCGATGACGACGATGCCCTCATACGCACTGTTCAGGACCTGCTTCAGCGTCTCCGAGGAATCGATCCTGTCCTTCACGAGTTTGATGTAGCCAGAGTTCGCATTCAGGATGTCCGTCCGCGTGATGATGCCGACGAGCTTTCCGGAATTGTCCACGACAGGCAGTGCACCGTCCTTCATCTCGGTCGCAAGCGCGATGGGAGACTCCGGCCTTATGGTCGGAGGGCTCTTCATCATGACCATCCTTACCGGTGTATCCAGGGAATGGTCCTTCAGGAACAGCTGCATGAGGATGGTCTTGGTCACCAGCCCAAGGAAAGCCCCCTCCGGGGAGACCACCGGAATGCTGAAGATGTCGTGCTCATCGAGGATCCTGATGGCTTCCTCGATCGTCGCTTCAGGCGGTACCGTATAGGGATTCCTGGTCATCCATTCCGCGACCGTAGCCTGGTTCTCACTATTCGGGACAATCCTGTCCTCCCCCATTTTTTTCCCATTCCTCTTTTCTCCACTCTTCATGGTTCCCCCACCTTCCCATTCCCCCAGATTCGATGCCCTGATATCTTTCCCAATCTCACGTCGGGAATCCTGGAATCCGCTATACACGCGCAATTCCCACTCCTTTCAGTTTAACACAGAATGGACGATTCCGGACCAGGCCTGACGTCGAAAAGACCGGAGCGTTTCCGCTCCGGTCCATCCCTAGGCCAGGGTTTCTTCAGGGAAAGGAGTTCCCTTTATGGATTCATTCTCTTCTTATGCTCTTTACTTGTTACCTCTTTACTTCTTATTAAGGGCTTCTTCCACTTCGTCCAGCATCTTCTCCGTCCCGGTGATCCCACCGGAGGTGACGTACCAGACGAAAGGATCGAGATAGATGATCCGGTCCTCTGCATAAGCCTTCGTCCGCTTCACGATGTCATTCTCGAACATCGACTCCGCAGTGACGGTTCCACCGACAACGCCAGCCCTGTCGACGACAAAGATGTAGTCCGCATCCTTCTCCAGGACATATTCGAATGTCACGCTCTGTCCATGGGTGGAGACTTCGATTCCAGGGTCAGCCGGCTTCATGCCGAGGTCTCCATAGAGGAAGCCGAACCTCGAACCAGGACCGTAAGCGGAGAGGCTTCCGTCGTTGGCGAGGAGCACAAGGGCATTCTCTTCAAGGGATGACGCCTTCTCCCGGATGGCTGCAGCCCTTTCCTTCAGGGAAGCGACTTTCTCTTCAACGACTTCTGTCTTATTGAAGATCTCTCCCAGGGTGAGCGCATTCTTCTCTACAGAAGCGAGGTAGTCATCGTTGTCCACGGCCATATACAGCGTGGGCGCAATCTTGGACAGCTCCTCGTAGTGTGCCACTGTCCTCGTGCTGATCAGGATGAGGTCAGGCTCTAGGGCGAAAACCTTCTCGAAGTCAGGCTCCTGGAGCGTTCCCACATTCTCATACTTCTCGTCGCCATAGGCGGACAGGAGCGGCGGGATGTTGGCCTTTGGAAGGCCCACAATCTCGACATCCATGTTGTCCAGAAGGTCGAGCAGGGCGTAATCGAAGATGACGACCCGCTTCGGCTCCTTTGAGACCGCGGTCTCCCCCAGTTCATGGGTGACTTTGACTTCAGCGGTTTCCGCTGCGGGGGCTGGTCCCTCTGTCTTCGCAGGGGCTCCTGCGGAGCAGGCGGACAGGATGAGCAGGCTTGCACCAAGTATTGCGGATACAACGATTCTTGTTCTCTTTATCATTTCTTTTCTCATCTTTCAACATTTCTATGTTATCCCTATTCGGGCTTGTTATTCCTATAGGTATGTTTCATTCCTAATGGACTTTAGTCTTTCTCTGGGGATTTCCTCCACGGCCTATCCATTTCACCAGGGTCCCTTTACGGAGACGGTGCGTTTGTCTTAGATTCCATGGGGATGGAACCTTGTCTGCCTTCTCTGGCACAGGATTGGAAGTTTTCTTTCGGGCTACCTTGCGAGGCACCGGAGCGGCTTTGTCCCGAGCTCCTTCTCGCATTTGCAGGGAGCCTCGTCATAATAGGTGCAGATCTTCTTCCCTCCGAGGCTGTGGACACCGAAGTCCATATTGTAGATCTTC
>DATISI010000166.1:0-5780 GCA_035581745.1 Clostridiaceae bacterium | reverse complement strand
TCTTTCCACGGATCAGGAAAAGGCCATATATCCACTTTAGCAAGTTCTCCAGACGAATACAAGACCGGCTGATGACATGCCTTTTAGCCTTCATCTCCGTATACCCCAGGATCATGGAAGGATTTCTCAGCAATTTTGGTCTGAAGTCCTCCACCAGCCAAATTTCTTCCTTACCCTCTACCCTTCCAGCCCTCACGTTTCCGCTTCTCCCCCTTCACCTTTTCCCATCACCATGCCGCGAGGAAAGAATCCGGGCAAATATTTCTCCAGATTTTGGACAACTTCTCCTTGATATTTCAGCTTACCCTGTGATAGAATCATTAAGTAAGTAATTTACTTGCCAATTTGCCGGTGTGATGGAATTGGCAGACGTGCAGGACTCAAAATCCTGTGGTAGTGATACCGTGTCGGTTCGATCCCGACCACCGGCACCATCGTCGAATCTCCTCTACTTGAAGCCAGGGAGGTCCGACCCGACAAAGAGCCATGCAGGCGTGGTGGAATTGGCAGACACGCAGGTCTCAGAAGCCTGTGGAAGTAATTTTCCGTACCGGTTCAACTCCGGTCGTCTGCACCAGATGAAGACCCCTGTTCCTTTCGAGGAGCAGGGGTTTTTCCATTTCTTCTCCGGTATCCTGGATGCCTCGTTCCTGATTCCATTTCTGACATCCTCTGAAATCTGGTAAACCAGATACACGTCACATCGTAGACAACATGCAGAAAGAGGAATCCATTTGGATTCCTCTTTCTGCATCAGCTTTCTTCAATTCCTTCTTAATGCCCATATTTCAGAAACAGAGACAGGTATCACTTTGGACACGCTATACCCTATCCATGTCTCTTATCGGTACGATCCGGTCTCCTTTTCCCTAGACAGGTATCCTGCCAATGCGGTTATCGCCGCGAAGAGCAGTCCAGCCGCAGGCCAGATGATCCAGGTGATGTACCATCTTCCTGTAAGGAAACTCCACAGCAGGTAGGTGATGATGATGACTGGCCAGTAGAAAGCGCCAATGCGCTCCGCCTGCATTGTCCTCGCCCTCGCCGCCTCGCTGTAATCCCCTTTCTTCAGGAGGATCTGGTAAGCGGCATTCTGCATCCCGGCGATGATGAACAGGAATACCGATCCGCCCACAAGGAACAGCATCAGTCCCACGGCAAGTCCGAAGTAGATCTGGTCATAATCCAGGATGCCCAGGATGATGAGCGGGATGACACTGAAGATGCAGGTGACGACACCAATGGTCACCCGGGCTGCGAAAGTCATCCTGTACCTGTCCTCCTGGCTCCTGACATAGTTCATGGCATCGTAGTCCAGACGGAAATTCCCATCCTTGTCCAGCTCGAACCTGCCCATGAGCGCTCCGCTCATGATGAAAAGCCCGACACCTGCAGCGGCCATGACGAACAGCACCACGAGACCAACGGCATACGCCTCCTCGCTACCCAGTGCCCAGCTGTCGAAATACCCGGCATTCTCCATGGTACCTGCGATGATGATGAGGATCGGTGCCCAGATGCACAGGAGCACGCCTGTCGCGATCCGCAGGGAAGCCTTCACACGATTGTCGATGAAATCCTTGACGGTGGCGATTCCAAGCACGTTCTTTACCGGCTCATCCTCAATCTGCCTCAGGGTCTCCTCGATACCGAGTTCATCCGCAAGTTCCTGCAGGTTCCCGAATTCCGCGATGACGATCCCGACAGCCTCGTTCTCCGACTTCCCGTCGGCTTTGAGCTCGCTGTATTTGTCCTCCATCATGCTCAGGAGTTCCTCCTTCGCCTTCAGGACGTCCTTCGTCTTCGGCAATGACATGAACATATTCTCCAGATAAGTCCTAATGGTTTCCATTTCCTTCTCTCCCTTCTGAGTTGAAGATGAATTGTTCGATGACGGATTTCGTCAGCTCCCACTCCTCACATTTCTCCTGATAGTATTTCCGGCCTTCGTCCGTGATCCTGTAATAGGTCCTCCGCTTGCCGCTGGTCTCGTTCCCGAAGAAAGAGGTCACATAGCCATTCTTCTCCAGTCTGGTGAAGACCGAGTAGAGCGTGGTCTCCTTCATGACGTATCTTCCTCCGCTGTTCTCCCTGATTTTCTTCGCAATCTCATAACCGTAGGACGGTTCCTGAAGGATCAGGTAGAGGATCATCGTATCATTGTATCCCCGGAGCACATCTGAACTGATCACATAGCTTCCTCCCCTCAAAAGTATTTCATCTGATGTAGTACTTTTACTATATCAGATGTAGTACGACAGGTCAAGTACTTTTCTGTTTCCTTAGTGGATTGTCTGTCACAGGCGTCTGTCTTGAAAGGGCATCGAACGTAAAGGCCTGGGATGGATGCATGGCAAAAGAGATACTGACGATTCAGACTCGTCGGTATCCCTTCTTCATGACTGTTCATTCGATTTCTATTCCATAATCCACGATTCATGACAGAATCACGCCAAACGGAGTCCTGAACTCTTTTAGAGATGTTCCATTATCCTACCTCTCTTCCAGCTTCTCGATCAGGATGGTCCCGTTCTGGTCAGGGGTGAAAGAGACTTTCCCTCCCTCGACCTTCTTCACGTCTCCGGAATAAGCATCCCTTATGATGTCACCATCAGAGAAGATTCCCGTGACATCGGTCTCGGTCTCTCCTGCAGCGTCCAGGACGACCACCACGCTGTTCGACAGGCCGTCTTCCTCATAGGTCCTCGTAAAGGTATAGGGTTCGTCCCTGAGCTTCCTGTGCGCGCCAGCACCTACTGCGATGTTCCGGTTCCGGAAGGAACCGAGTTTCCTGAAGTGGGCGAGGATGTCCTCATTGATGCTGTCCCAGTTCATCGGGGACCTCGTCCCCTGGGTGAAGTCGGATCCTCCGTCCCCCATCGGGCGTGCAGTCTCGTCACCATAGAAGATCTTCACCGCCCCCGGGAGGAGCAGGAGATAGGTTCCACCGGTGACCAGCTTGTTCCGGTCATACAGATGGGTGTCATGCTGGGAGATGTAGCTCAGGACATTGAAGGTGGGATCCTCAGTGAGCGCTCCTGCGTAGTTCGTGAAGACACGGTCCATGGAATCCGGATTGAAAGCCGGCCCATTCCTCCGCTCACCCTGGAAGGTGAAGTTGATGAGGGAATCGAATCCTGCGTCGAAATACCTGTCCTTCACGACGCCGTGTCCCCAGACCTCTCCGTTCATCCAGAAATCCTCCGTCCAGTCCGCTCCTGGCTTGTCGGGATTCTCCCGCCTGTAGGTCCTGAGCGCTTCTGTCGCCGCCACTTCTAGCTGCGTCCATCGTTCCAGCTCCACATGTTTCGCGGTGTCCACACGGAACCCGTCAATCCCGAATTCCTCGACCCACGCCGCAATCCAGCTCATCATGAAGTCCGCGGGCGCGCCCTCCATGTCCTGCCTGAGGTCCTTTGCCGCAGGAACGATCCAAGGGTCATAAGACCCGTCCGTTTCCATCGCCCACTTCTTCGCAAGGACAGGAGGCACGTCGGCGTCCTCTGAAAGTTCCGTGCGGATATCGGGAAGTCCAGCCAGGGTGAGCGTGATGTCATCGCTTCCTCCAGGAAGGTATCCTGCGACGCCAGCCCTGACCCAATCCGGGCTCCACCACCCTGCCCATGCGGCTTCATCCTCATAATCGACGAAGTCGTGGAAGGCACTGAAATCTTCATCCGCTTCTGGCGTCCAGCTGCTGTCGATGCCCGTGACCTTTCCGAAGCTGTAAGTCTCCATATCCTTCAACGTGCTGTAGCCGACGTGGTTCATCACCACATCCATCACGATGCGGATACCCTGGGCATGTGCAAGCTCCGTGAATTCACGGAATTCTTCCACGGTCCCGATGTTCCTGTCCATCATGGTGTAGTCCAGGGCATAATAGCCATGGAAGCCGTAGTGGGCGAAATCCCCTTCCGGTCCCCCGGCGATATAGCCATGGATCTGCTCATAAGGCGCGGTGATCCAGATTGCGTCCACGCCGAGTTCCCTGAAATAACCTTCCTTCAGCTTCTCGGTCATCCCCTTGATGTCTCCGCCGTTGAAGGTGCCGATTTTCGTCCCCTTCGCATCGACGGTCTGCCTTCCGTAGGAATTGTTGTTCGTTTCATCCCCGTCATAGAAACGGTCCGTCATCGCGAAGTATACCGTCGCATTCTCCCAGGTGAAGGTCCCTTCTGACGTCGTCTTCAGTCCTGTATCATCGATCTCTTCCTTATTTTCGCAGCCCGAAACGAGCAGGACAAGCATGAGGAGAGAAAGAATCCCCGCAAGGACCCTATTTCTGCCACGCTTCCCGCCATTCCCTGACTTGTTCTTTATCTTCCCTTCTTCCATGAACCTCACTCCTCATCTTATCCTGTTCCTTCAATTTCCATGGACGATCTTTCTCATTCCCTGCCCTGTTATCCCTTGATTTCTTCTTCCATGTCTGATTTCCAAATCATCCCATCATGCCGTGTCCGATTCGACATCATCCCTTCATCCCATGGCGGATAGGATTCCATTTCTTTATCGACGCCCACGAGAGCTTATCCTCTTCCTTCCGAGTCCGATCCTCTTCTCTTCTCTTTGTTCCTGATCCTGAAGATCCTGAATTCCATGGGATCCAGGGTGAGCCCTTTCCGAAGCGAAAGGGTCTCTGCCGTGATGAGGTCCACGGCCTTGTCTCCAAGCCTTTTCTTCACATGGCCTTCCCTGTCGCTGTTGTTGATCGCGACGACGATGCTCTTTCCCTCATACGTCCTCCTGAAGACCAGAAGACCACCCTCCAGGTGGAGGATTTCGAAGTCGCCGTAGATGAGCTCCTTGTTCAGCCGTCTCAGATGGATGAGCCGCTTGTAGAACCTGTGGAGGTCCCTGTCCTGCTCGTCCTCTTCCCAGAGCATGCAGCCTCTGCAGTAAGGGTCCAAAGCACCGGACATGCCTACCTCGTCCCCATAATAGATGTAAGGGACTCCGATATAGAAGAACTGGAAAGCTGTCGCGAGCTTCAGCCTGTCGACCTTCTCGTCACATTCCGTCAGGAAACGCTTCGTGTCGTGGCTTCCGACCAGGTTCCACATCTGCCTCGAGATGCTGTTCATGTAGCTCGCGCGGTTCCTGGTCAGGATGCCGTTGAATTCCTCCGCATCGATCTTCCTTGTCGCGAAGAAGTCCACCATGGCCACCTTGAAGGGATAGTTCATGATGCCGTCCATCTCATCTCCCCGTAGGAACGAGGGTGCTTCATGCATGATTTCCCCAATGATGACAGCATCCGGCCTAACGGCTTTCACCGCCTTGGTGAAGTCCCTCCAGAAGCTGTGGTCCACCTCATCCGAGACATCCAGCCTCCAGCCATCGATCCCGATCTCCTCGACCCAGTAGATCCCCACTTCGATGAGATAGTCCTTCACCTCCTGGTTCGCGGTATTGAGCTTGGGCATATAGGCCGCGCGCTCCGCGAAGGTGTAGTAGTTCACTTTCCCTGTTTCCACCGGAAAACTGTCGATGTGGTACCAGTCCACATATTGCGATCTCTCCTGGTTCTTCAGGACATCCTGAAAGGCGAAGAAGTCGCTTCCCGAATGGTTGAACACCGCATCGAAGACCACCCGCATGCCTCGTTCGTGGCAGGAGCGGACGAGTTCCCTCGCGTCCTCCTTGGTCCCGAACTGCGGGTCAATCTCGTAGTAGTCTCCTGTATTGTACTTGTGGCTCGAATCCGATTTGAACACCGGGGTGAGGTACACGAGGTTTATCCCCAGGTCCTTCAGATAGTCCAGCTTCTCGATGAT
>DATISI010000165.1:0-1708 GCA_035581745.1 Clostridiaceae bacterium | reverse complement strand
AGCCGGGATGCCATGGTGCTCCTGACGAACTATGACTGGCCCGGGAATGTCAGGGAGGTCCTGAATGTCTCGGAGATGCTCGTGAGCCTCGTGGATAAGGAAACCATCGAAGCGGAGGACCTTCCGGAGCGGTTCCGGAGTATCGATACCCACAGGAGCCGTGCAGCGGGTGAGGATGCAGGAAGCGGACTGAAGCAGGCGGTCAGGAGCGAGGAGCGTCAGCTCCTCCTGAAGACCCTCTCGGAATGTGGGGGGAACAAGGCGGAAGCCGCGAGGAAGCTCGGCATCCAGCGGTCGACGCTGTACGAGAAGCTGAAGCGTTATGGCATCGGGTAGTGTATGATTGTTTGGATGAATCGGACGGACATGTCCATAAAAATGGACATGATAAGAGGACTAAAGAACAGGATTCCAAGCGTGGATGAATGGGCATCACGCGTGGAAATGAGGAGAAAGGCCGTTTTGCGGGGCTTTTCTCCTTTTCAATTTGCAGAATATTCCAATTGGCATGGAAGTTGCTTTATTGAAAGCGTATACATAAACTAAGGGGGGAATATCAATGAATGGTTTTGCAAAGTTCGAACTGCCTGAAAAGGTGATCTATGGACAGAATGCCATGAGTCAGCTTGGTGACGTCGCTTCAGAATACGGCACAAGGGCGCTGATCGTGAGTGACCGGATCATGGAGAAAGTGGGACTCGTACAGAGAGTGACAGAAGAGCTGGAGAAGAAGGGGATCTCCTGCGCCTACTATCTGGATGCCAACACCGAGCCCACAGACTTGTTTGTCGCAGATGCCCTGAAGGTCTGTCAGGATGAGAAGTGTGACCTGATCGTCTCCATAGGCGGCGGAAGCTGCATCGACACCGCAAAGGCGGTCGCAGGGGTTGCGACCAATGGCGGATTCATCGGAGACTACATGGGTGGGAAGACCATGGCGAAAATGCCTGCGCTTCCGCTCATCGTCCTGCCGACCACCGCAGGAACAGGATCCGAAGTCACGAATGTGACCATCATCAGCAACACGTCCAATGATGTGAAGATGATGATCAAGCAGAAGGCTTTCCTGCCGAAAGCTGCGATCGTCGATCCGCTCCTCACCGTGACCACACCGAAGAATGTCACCGCGGCGACGGGGATCGACGCGCTGTGCCATGCGGTGGAAGCCCATATCTCGAGGAAAGCCCAGCCGGTGACCAGCACCTTCGCGCTTTCCGCCATCGGCCTCATTGTGAAGAACCTGAGGAACGCCTATGACAACGGGTCGGACCTCGATGCGAGGGAGAAGATGTCGCTTGCTTCCATGGAAGCGGGAATCGCGTTCTCCAACGCCTCCGTCACCCTGGTGCATGGCATGTCGAGACCAATCGGCGCGATCTTCCATGTCCCGCATGGCGTATCCAATGCGATGCTGCTTCCCGCAGTCCTCGAGTTCACCAAGGCGGAAGCCCTGGACAGGCTTGCAGAGGTGGGAAGGGTGATCTCCCCGTCGGCGAACCTTGCGACGGACGAGGAATGGGCGGATGAAGCCATCCATGAGATCAGGAAGCTCTGCGGGTACCTTGGAATCCCGAACATGCAGACATGGGGAATCTCCAGAGAGGACCTGGACAAATGGGCACAGAAGATGGCGACGGATGCCATCGCCAGTGGAAGCCCTGGAAACACACCGCGTGTCCCTTCCCATGAGGAAGTTGTCGCGCTCTAT
>DATISI010000164.1:0-3421 GCA_035581745.1 Clostridiaceae bacterium | reverse complement strand
ATTGTAATCCTCACAGCCACAATACTTATCGCTTCGAATGTCACTGTTTTTGCCAGCACGGTGAACAACAAGGAGAATCAGATCAAAGAGAATCAGGAATCCATCCAGAATCTACAGAGGGATAAACTTGAGCTGTCGAATGAAAAGCAGAAGCTTAACGGCGATCTTCAGATAATTATAGAACAGTTCGCTTCCGTAGCGAAGGAAGTAGATGCCTTAAGAGCGGCAATCACCCAGAAAGAATCCGAAATCCATTCCAGAGAAAATTCGATCATTGAACTGGATAATAAGATCAATCTTCTTGAGAAGGAAATCGAGACAAAGCTAAACGAGATCTCCGAAAGGGAAGTCGAGCTTGCAGAGAAGAATGCCATCCTTGACTCCAGAGTAAGGTCATCATATATGAACAGTTCCGCAGGAAATATCATCTTCACGCTATTCGAATCTGAAAGTCTTGTTGATTTCACGGACAGATTAGTGATGATCCGTAAAATCGTTGACCTGGACAAAGAAATCATCCAGCAGGTGAACGTGATCAAGGCAGAGCTTACGGTCAGGAAAGCGGATCTGGAAGTCAATAAGAAAGACTCCATGGATTCCAAAGCCGTTGTTGAAGCGGAGAAGTCAAAGCTTGTTGAAGACAAAACAAAGCTTGATGCTGAAAATCAGACCTATACCGCAAAGCTTGAAGACATCAAGAATTTGGAAGCCAACAAGGAAGCTGCAGTGAATGCGCTTACGATGGAGGAAATGGAAGTCGCATCTGACATCGGAGATATGATTGAAGAGAATGAAGACCTCCAGAACGAGATCAAAGCGCTGATCAGAGCTGAAGCGGCTAAGAATAAAGCATCGCTCAGCAATTCAGCCTCATCTTCAAATATTGCAGGCGCATCAGCCAAAGGTTATATCAAACCTGTTGCCGGCAGGGTTTCCTCATCTTTCGGGTATAGGATCCATCCTATCCTGGGCTATCGGAAGCTTCATACCGGAATAGACTTTGCGGCAAGTTCAGGAACGTCAATCAGAGCGACAAGAGGCGGAACAGTCATCCGTGCTTCCTATAACTCTTCCTATGGCAATAATGTCATCATCGATCATGGGAATGGCGTGACAACGCTTTATGCACACATGAGCAAGCTTAATACCGGCTACGGTGCCAAAGTAGCTCAGGGACAGGTTATCGGATATGTAGGATCTACGGGTATGAGTACAGGCCCACATCTGCATCTTGAATTCCGACTGAATGGAAACCTGGTCAATCCCGCACCCTATCTTGGACTTTAACATCCATTAGAACGAACTCATTTTTATAAAATGATGGAATATATGAAAATTGCACCACCCAATGTCAAACAACATTTGGTGGTGCAGTTTTTTTGCTTGTTCCTTATCACAGGTCATGGAAGGAACACGAGCGACTTCATAGGATGGTTCTGGAGGGGATGAACAAGGCATACGGTCTAGTAACGAAGTTCCGTTACAGGAAGCTTCCCCTTCCCGATGGCCTCCGGTCAGATTCCCTGAGGCTGCAGACCTGACAGGCCTGTTCCATCCTGCTCCAGCACTTCGGCTTTCGCTTCCTTTTTGACCCATCGCTTCTGGACCTTGAGCTCCGGAAGCGGTTCCTGGTAGGCGGCTTTCCTGTCGAGAAGCTCCCGGATGACCTCACCTGCCAGGATATACCCTGCTGCAGGCGGCACGAAGGACGTGCTTCCCGGTGTCTGGCGCTTTCCTTTCATGAGGCTTGCTGGTCCAGAGGAAGGCTCATCGATGGTAAGGGGTTCCATGGGCTTCTCCATGGAGGCGACCACCTTTGTGCTGAAAATCCCACGTCTCCTCAGTTCCTTGCGCATGATCTTCGCAAGCGGGCACATCCTGGTCTTTGCAATATCCATCACGCGGAGCATCGAAGGGTCGAACTTGTTCCCTGTCCCCATGGCACTGATGACCCGGATCCCCTTCTCCTTGCAGTACGTGATGACGGCAAGCTTGCTCGTCACCGTATCGATGGCGTCGATGACATAATCCGTATCGGAGGGGATGAGCTCATGCAGGTTGTCCGCCTGGATATAGGCGTTCACCGGAATCACTTTGCAGTACCGGTTGATTTCGGCTGCCCTGTCGAAGGCCACGCTGACCTTGGTCTTTCCAATGGCGCTGTATGTCGCGATCATCTGCCTGTTCAGGTTCGAAATCGTGACGATGTCGTTATCCACGATGACAATCGTCCCGACCCCTCCCCTTACTAACGCCTCAAAAGCCGCACCGCCAACGCCGCCAAGCCCAAGGAGGCATACCTTGCTCCCCTTGAGCCTGTCCAGTCCGATATCACCAATTAATAACCTTGTTCTTAATAATTCCTGCTGCATCTTCCCCATCCTTTCAACTTTATCTATGATACTACAAAAAAGAAGGAATAATAAAGTATGTTACAAAATTATTTTTTGATTGATATTATGATGAATGCTTAGTATCATAGATTTATGTGAATGGGGGGTAAAAAAATGAATAAGACAATAGGTATCATCTGTGCCATGCCGGAGGAACTCGCACCACTTTTCAAGGAATTTGAAAAGGTGGAGACGATCACCAAAGCGAAGATGGACTTCCACAAGGGCAGACAGAAAGGACTGGACACGGTACTCGTGGTTTCCGGTATCGGAAAGGTCAATGCCGCATTATGCGCACAGATCCTGATCGATGACCTTGGTGTGACACACGTCATCAACACCGGTGTCGCTGGCGGAATCAAGAAGAGCATCTATCCGCTGGACGTGGTCATCGCGACCTCGCTGATCCAGCACGACATGGATGCGACAGCATTCGGCTATGCGCTGGGTGTCATTCCCGGGATGGAGACATCGGAATTCAAGGCGGACGAGACCATGATGGAGCTCGCCTATGCGGCGGCACTCCAGAACTCCGACCACAGGACGCTGAAGGGCGTTGTCGTCACAGGAGACCAGTTCATCCATGACGTCGTGAAGATCAAGGAGCTCGACCACATCTTCAATGCATCCGCATGCGAGATGGAAGGCGCTGCCGTGGCTCAGGCATGCATGCTGAACAATACACCTTTCGCGGTCATCCGCAGCATATCGGACAACGCGAACAACGGAGCCAGCATGGATTATGAGAAATTCAAGCTGAGCGCTGTGGAGAACTCCTCAAGGATCATCCTCGAGATGCTCGGAGGCTTCCCCGAATAACTTCGAACCAGAATCCATACCTTCAGGGCCTTTAGGGGCCCTGGAAGATATGAAGAAAGAGTCAGAACCCATCGTGGGGCCCTGTCTCTTTCTTCTTTCCCTCTTCATGATTCCGCCCTGCAGGACAGCCACACGACTTCGGCTGAAGCCGCCAAACATCGACGAGAGGGATGGTGCCAGCAAATCCGATGCACAGAAGGAGAATGTCG
>DATISI010000163.1:0-3451 GCA_035581745.1 Clostridiaceae bacterium | reverse complement strand
TATCGAATATCATCGGGCTTATAGGGAATCCTTGGTATAGGCATCCACGATTTCTCCGTAGAAGATTTCATGGTAATCCCCATCCAGGTAAGATGTCTTGTCGATGTCGCCCTGGAGGATATCCGGATCGATCTTGTGACGATACACGATCCTGCATTCATAGAAGATATCCGCTTCCTTGATGACAGGCGTCTCGAGCTTCCTGCTCTTGTGTGCTGTGATGTTCGCTTCCTTGAACTTGTCCACTTTCCTTCCGGTTTTGGATCCACAGACACCCAGAGCCTTCTTCATGGTCGGTGTTGTAGGAATCGAAATGGTGAACTCATTGGAATCCTGAAGCAGTTCATGAGCGAATCTCGATTTTCGGATCATGATGGTGAAAACGGGCCTTCCCCATTCGAAACCGATGTTTCCCCAGCTAACTGTCGTGACATTGACGGTATCACCCGCTTTGACGGTGAGGAACGCACCCTGCCTGTGCAGGTATTTGATGCTCTTGTCCAGATATCTTATAAATTCTACTGCCATAATAACCTCCAAATTTAAATATATACACATTATACCCTATTATATTAACAAATTGTATAAAATTTAAGATAATTAATAAATTATTGACAATAACTGCGAATTACCACCGGGATCACCAGTATTTCTTCTTATGGCAGGAATATCACACGGAACTTCCTGGATCCCATCCTCTCCTGTCAGCTCATCTTATCTCCTGCAGGCGAGCAAAAGGTCCCCTAGAACCGGTTTGTCCAATCCCGCACCTTAGGCCATCTCTTGTACTTCTTCGCACAACCCAGAGACTCAGGTACCCCCACCGGCTGTCCGGCGGGGGTACCTGTCAGTTCTGGTTCATGGGGTCTTTTCCTATGACAGGATATCATCGATCCTTTTAAGTTCTTCAGCACTGAATTCGAGATTGTCCAGGGCTTTCACATTCTCCTCGATCTGCGATACCTTCGACGCTCCGATGAGCGCTGAAGTGATCCTGTCCCGGAGCACCCAGGCGATGGCCATCTGTGCCAGGGACTGTCCCCTTTCCTCGGCAAGCTGGTTCAGCTGATCAACCCGTTTCATCTTCTCGTCTGTGATATCCTTCTCTTTCAGGAATCCTGACGGTTTCTTGGCTCTGGATTCCTCTGGAATCCCTTTCAGATATTTGCTGGTCAGAAGACCCTGTCCAAGCGGAACGAAGGCGATAGAGCCCGCCTGAGCCTCTTCCAGCACGTCCAGGAGTCCATCCTCCACCCAGCGGTCAAACATGTTGTAACGAGGCTGGTGGATGACGAAAGGTGTCTTCTGTTCCTTCAGGATGGCAGCGGCTTTCCTTGTATCCTCCGCATTGTAGTTGGAGAGTCCGACATAGAGTGCTTTCCCCTGTCTCACGATGAGATCCAGGGCCTGCATGGTCTCCTCCAGGACGGTATCCGGATCGGGCCGGTGATGGTAGAAGATGTCCACATAATCAAGGTCCATACGCTTCAGGCTCTGGTCCAGACTGGACACGAGATACTTCTTCGATCCATGGTCCCCATAAGGACCTGGCCACATCGTATATCCCGCTTTTGTCGAGATGACCATCTCGTCCCGATAGCCGTGGAAGTCCTGTTTCAGGATCCTTCCGAAATTCGTCTCTGCACTTCCCGGTTTGGGACCGTAGTTGTTCGCAAGGTCAAAGTGGGTGATCCCGAGATCGAATGCCTTCCGGATCATCTCCCTCATATTGTCGTACCGGTCAACATCTCCGAAATTATGCCATAACCCCAGAGAGATTGCAGGAATCAGCAGTCCGCTGTTCCCGAGCCTCCTGTACTTCATCTTCTCATATCGCTGTTCATCAGGTATGTAACCCATATTTTCCACTCCTCTTCTCTCATTATTGATTCCTCTATCTTCAATTATGGCACTGTACATACCGGGTTACAACCGAAACGGGCCAATTCACACATCTTTCATGCTTTCCAGAAGGTTAGGGCGACAAAAAGGGATGTGCCGAAGCACATCCTTAAAATCCGTTATTTGCTGTTCATGGCTTCCTTCAGGGTATGCCATGCAAGTACCGCACACTTGACCCTGGCCGGAAGGTTGGAGATGTTCTGAAGCACGAAGGCTTCGTCCAGCGTCTCCTCCAGGTAGTCCATGTCGTTGATCTCTCTTTTGATCATACCCAGGAAGACTTCGATGGTCTCCATTGCTTCCTCGACGGTCTTCCCCTGGAGGAGGTCGATCATCATGGAAGCCGAAGCCTGACTGATCGCACATCCGCTTCCGGTATAGGCCAGGTCTTCAATGACGCCGTCCTCGATCTTCACCTGGATGGTGATCTCATCTCCACAGCTGGGGTTATGTCCACGCTCCTCAAAAGTGAAGTCAGGAATGGTCCGCTTGTTCCTCTTGTCCGCATTATGTTCAAGAATCAGCTGTGTATAGAGGCTATTCAGCTCCATAACCCATCACCCTCCTTACCTGGTATAGTTTCTCCACGAAGAAATCAATCTCCTCAATGGTGTTGTAGAAATAGAAGCTCACACGGTTTGTCGACTGGACACCCATGTGCTTCATGAGTGGCTGCGCACAGTGGTGGCCTGCCCTTACCGCAATCCCGTAGGTATCGAGGATGGTCGAGACATCATGTGGATGGACACCGTCCACGACGAAACTGATCACGGCACCCCTGTTCTCCACGTCCTTGGGTCCGACGATCGTGACAAAAGGAATTTTCTTCATCGCTTCCAATGCATGGGCGGTGAGTTCCACTTCCTTCTCATGGATATAGTCATAGGTGACCTCTTCCATGTAGTCGATCGCAGCTCCAAGGGAGGCCACGCCTTCCACATTCTGGGTCCCCGCCTCGAATTTGAAGGGCAGCTCATTGTACGAAGTATCCTGTTCCAGGACATACTCGATCATGTCTCCACCGAAAAGGAAAGGTTCCATATCCTGAAGGATTTCCTCCCTGCCATACAGGACACCGATTCCAAGCTGGGCCATCATCTTGTGTCCGGAGAAGGCATAGAAGTCAGCACCAAGCGCCTGCACATCCACTTTCATGTGCGGAACCGCCTGGGCACCATCGATCAGCGCGACAGCGCCTACGGAATGGGCCTTATCGATGATCTCTTTCACAGGAAAGATGGTGCTGAGCGCATTGGACATATGGGTACAGCCCACGATCTTCGTCGCAGCATCGATCTTGTCCAGTTCGGCGTGCGGAAGTCTCCCATCCTGGTCGACATACATGAAGACCAGCTCCGCGCCTGTCTTCTTCGCCACATACTGCCACGGAACCAGGTTGGAATGGTGTTCACAGATGGAAAGGACAATCCGGTCACCTTTCTTCAGGTTGTTCAGCCCATAGCTGTACGCCACGAGGTTGATGGACTCCGTCGTGTTCTTGGTGAAGATGATCTCCTTGTCGCTCCCGGCATAGAGGAACTTCCGGACT
>DATISI010000162.1:0-2720 GCA_035581745.1 Clostridiaceae bacterium | reverse complement strand
GAAGCCAGTGTCTCGACGTTCCTGACGTTCTGCCTCGCTTCCTCAACGGTGATCCCGTACTTCTCTGCGAGATGTTCATAGACGTTCTCCACTCTTCCCGCTTTCTTTCCCGGGTCAAGCTCGAAACTCCGATATTCCAGGACTACCTCATCCGCGCCTTCAAATTCCTCAAGGGCTTTGATAAGCCGCCGGGATCCGATATAGCAGAACGGACAGACATAGTCAGACCATACTTCAATCTTCATTTTCAGCCTCCATTGTCGCTTGGTTCTCTTTTCTCACTTAACGACTAAACTGATTATAACATATATTTTATCAAATTGCATTGTATCTTATTTGATTTATGATTTTACTACTAATTCGTATTATATCTTGCCGAAATCGGAATTGTGGAGGTTTTCATCCGCATTTTGTATAAAATAAAGGATGCAGTCTCCTGCATCCCCTGTCATCCTATCCTTTCAAATCATAGACCTTCCTCCGAAAACGGACTCCAGTCTCTGACCTTAAGACCTCATGTTATCTCTCTGCTGTCTGCTCCATCCTGACCTGGTCTCCATTCAGGCTTCCAGGACATCCCTGACACGGAGTCCTTCTTCTAGAGCAGACCCAGTTCTTCAGCGAGTTCGTTGAGGTAGGCCCATCTTTCCATGGCCTCCTCGAGCTCCTGCTCTTTCTTCTCTTTTTCCCTGACCAGCGCGTTCAGGCGTTCGAAATCCGTCGAATGCTTCTGGATGGACAGTTCCAGCTCCTTGATATCCTCCTCGACTCCTGCAATGCGTTCATCGATCTCCTCGAATTCACGCTGCTCCTTGAAGGTGAACTTCTTCGCCTTCTCCTTCTTCCTTTCTGGCTTTGGCTGGGTCTTCTCTTTCCTCGTCTCCGCAAGGGCTTCTTCTTCCTCGCTTCGCTTCAGCTCATAGTCGGAGTAGTTTCCAGAATACTGCTTCACCTGGCCATTCCCCTCGAAGGAGAAGATCTTCTCTGTCACCCTGTCGAGGAAATACCGGTCATGGGATACGACGATGACCGCACCCGGGAAGCTGTCCAGATAGCTCTCAAGGACAGCCAGGGTATCGATGTCGAGGTCGTTCGTCGGTTCGTCCAGGAGCAGCACATTCGGCTTCTCCATGAGGATCCGGAGCAGCATGAGTCTTCGCTTCTCGCCACCAGACAGCCGGTTTATCGGTGTCCACTGTTCACTGGGCGTGAAGAGGAAAGTCTCCAGCATCTGGGACGCCGTGACGACCCCTTCACTGGTCTCGATGTTCTCCGCGGCTTCACGGATGAACTCGATCACCCGCATGTCCTCGTTCATGATGGTGTATTCCTGTGAAAGGAACCCGATCTTCACCGTGTCTCCGATCTCGATCCTTCCTTCATCCGGCTTTGAGAGTCCTGCGACCATCCGGAGAAGCGTGGATTTTCCGATTCCGTTCTTTCCCACGATTCCGATGCGGTCATCCTTCAGGACATTGTAGCTGAATCCGCGGATGAGCATCTGGTCTCCAAAGCTCTTGCGCAGGCCTTCGATCTCAATGATCTTCCGGCCCAGCCTGGACGAGACCGCCTTGATCTCAATCTCTCCGGTCTCCCGGACAGCGTCCTGTTCCTTCAGCTTCTCGTAACGGTCGATTCTCGCCTTCTGTTTCGTCGACCTTGCCTTGGCCCCTTTCCGGATCCATTCCAGTTCGCTTTCCAGAAGCTTCTTCCGTTTGCGTTCCGAGACCTCCAGGAGTTCCTCGCGCTGCGCCTTCATCTCAAGGAACAGGGAGTAGTTCGCCTGGTAGCTGTATACAGAGCCGCGGTCGATCTCCAGGATCCGGTTGGCTACCCGTTCCAGGAAGTATCGGTCATGGGTGACCATGAGGAGCGCTCCCCTTCTATCTTTCAGGTATTTCTCCAGCCATGCCACCGTCTCGTTGTCGATGTGGTTCGTTGGCTCGTCCAATATCAGAAGGTCACAGGGTGTGATCAGGGATGACGCCATGGCGACGCGCTTCCGCTGACCGCCGGAAAGCTCGCTGATCTTCTTGTGGAATTCCGTGATACCGAGCTGGGTAAGGATGCTTTTCGCCTCTGCCTCCATGCCCCAGGCATCCAGGCTGTCCATCGTCTGGGAAAGACGGACCAGCTCTTCCTGCTTCCTCCTGTCCTTCGGGTCTTCGTTGGAGCGCCTAAGCGCTTCCTCATATTCCCGGATCGCCGTAAGGGCAGGCGATGTCCCCTTGAAGACCTGCATGAGGACGGTGTAATCCCCTTCGAATTCCGGTTCCTGCGGAAGGTACTCGATCCTGATCCCGTTCATGTAGAGGATCCTTCCCGAGTCAGTAGGTTCTATGCCAGCCAGGACCTTCAGCAGGCTGGATTTTCCTGTTCCATTGATTCCGATGATCCCAATCTTGTCCGTATCGCTGATGGTGAACGAGACATCGCTGAAGAGCATCCGCTCACTGAAGCTTTTTGAAATCATTTCAACTGTTAATATATTCAAGAGTCATTCTCCTTTTTTCCAAATCTTCTTGAATAATCATACACCAAAATCCAGCGATTTCATAGACTGGAGACAGCCTTCAAAGGGGAATGTCAGGTCCCCCAGTCCACAGGTGAACCGCCTTTCCTCACCCGTTCCCCTTTCCTTCATCCCTCCACAGCCCCTGCTCCATACCTTAGATACTTTCCCCATGTCCCTGCGAAAGAATCCAATCTTTCCTTCCCTA
>DATISI010000161.1:0-3761 GCA_035581745.1 Clostridiaceae bacterium | reverse complement strand
CAGCAGTCCGATTGTGGACTGCTGCTTTTGACTTGTCTTCCATTCTCTTGAGGTCAACATTTCTTTCTACGGGTTAGATGTCGAGGAACTGCATGGCTGCGGCCTTGATGGCTTTTCTCGATGCCTTCATGGCGTTCTCGTAGCGGGGGTTCTCTCCGAAGCTGTCCATGTAATCCTTCGCTCCCCTGCAGCCTGCGAGTGCGAGCTCCGTGTTGACATTGATCTTGCCGATCCCGATATGGAAGGACTTTTCGATGACATCCCTGGGGATGCCGGAACTTCCATGAAGGACGAGGGGGACTCCGACAGCCTCGTGGATCTCCCTGATCCGGTCAAGCTGTATGGATGGAGCCTTCTTGTAGATGCCATGGGCGTTGCCTACGGCCACCGCAAGGGCGTCCACGCCGGTCTCTTCAACGAACTTCACGCTGTCTTCCACTGTGGTGAAGACACGCTCTACCTCAACGCTGCCATCTTCCTTGTTGAGGTATCCGAGTTCTCCCTCGACGCTGACGCCCTTTGCTTTCGCAAGCTCCACCACGCGTCTGGTCTTCTCGATATTCTCGTCCAGGGGCAGCTTCGACCCGTCGAACATGACGGAGGTGAAGCCGAGGCGGATCGCCTCTTCCACAGTCTCCATCCTGGTGGCATGGTCGAGATGCAGGACGAAGGGGATCTCCCGGATTCCGGAATAAGCCTTCGCCATCGCTGCAGCCACAGGAAGCGGGGTATGGTCGAGATAGCCTTCCCCGAAAGAAAGGATGACGATCTTCCCCTTCTCCTCTGCAGCATCGAGGATGCCCGAAAGGGTCTCGATATTGAAGAAGTTGAAGGCCACGATATTCTTCTGCCTTTCAAATGCCTCTTTCAGGTTTATCATCATCTCATCACCTATGAAAGCAAGTCTACGATTTCCTTCAAGGTGTCAATCTCTCCCACGTTTCCTGGGAATATGATGTATGGCATCTTGGGGAACTTGCTCTCCTCTCCTGTCATCCAGACGGGGATGCCTGGCTTGATCTGGCCCATGACCATGGCCTTCTTCACCTTCAGTGCCTTCGTGCCTACATCGCTGGAGGTGATTCCGCCTTTGGCGATGATGAAGTTCGGACGGAT
This sequence comes from Clostridiaceae bacterium, assembly GCA_035581745.1. Taxonomy (GTDB): domain Bacteria; phylum Bacillota; class Clostridia; order Clostridiales; family Clostridiaceae; genus Youngiibacter. The sequence goes on along the minus strand of DATISI010000161.1, from coordinate 2,645 downwards.
GCTGAGTTTTCCGATGACGGAAGTGACCGCATCCGAGATCTGTACAGAGACCATGAGCTGCTTGTCCTTGTCGTCGGTGTCAAGGTCGAACCTTTCCCGCTTCGTATAGACCACCACGCTCTTGCCGGCCTTGATGTTCTTCTCCGCAAGGTCGATGACCCGTTCCACTTCGCCTTCCAGACCGTTCTCCTGAAGGACAAGGTGCTGGTTGAACTCGATGAACTCCAGCGGTGTCCTGCAGCCTTTCAGGGCTTCGAACTGCTGGGTGGTCTTGTTGACATGGGAACCGATGAGGACGATTCCTCCATTCTTGTTTTCCTTCTCGATGAGCTGTTCCTTGGTGAGGAGCGGCATGTCACTGACGCCACCGAGCACCTTGGTGACGGCTGCAGCGCTTCGGAACATGAATTCCTTGCCGCGGTTGACCGCCTCAACGAAGGCCATGGCGAAGACCTTGACATCCACATAGTCTATCGCATTCACGATGACTTTGTTGAATCCGGTGACGCCCATGAGCTGACCTGTGATCGTCTCGAGGTCCTTGTTCCTGATGTCTTCCAGAGTGATGTAGGTGCAGCTCTCCTTCGTGAAAGCGCCTCCTGTCTTCTCCTCGACATACTCTCCGATATGGGAGCTCTTGTAGCCGAAGCTCTTGTCCCTAGCGAATTCAGTGTCACCTGCGGGCGTCAGGGCATCCCCTTCCTTCACATAGTGGACGTTGTCGATCGTGAACCTTCCGCCTTCCTTGAAGAAGGGAAAGATGATCTCTCCGTCGAAGCGTTTGGAGGATTCCTTCTCTATGGTCTTTCTCAGCGTATCCGTCTCGAGGGGATAGTATCCTCTCATGGTGGAGTCGCTCCTGCTGATCAGGATATAGTCCTTGCCGGTATCCGCGGACACCCTGACCAGGGTCGTTGCGATATCCTTGTGGACCCTTTCCGTCTCTTCTTTCGTGAATCCCCGGGAATTGGTGAGGATGAAGAAGATGCTGTTCTCTTCATGGAAGCCATCAGTCATGGCCTTCTCGTCCCATGAGGTGTAGACGGACACATCATGCACCGTCTGTACACCTGTCGGATCATCATCGAGGACGACGATTTTCCTGTTGAGCCTCGCCAGTGCGGCCAGGGTGTCTTTGGAGACCTGCTCTGAATCGAGCTCTGGGTATCTCTTTAGTACGTCAAGTCCCAGTTTATCCATCCTGCCTCCCGCCTTTCTTGACCTCGATGCCTGCAAGAGCCTCGAAGTGCTTGACGAGCGCGCCATGGTCATCATCCATGAGACCTCTTACCTTCAGACCCTGCATGAGCTCGAAGAGCTGTGCGGACATCGGAACGGGGATATCGAGGTCATGTGCGGTGTTGACAACATTCTTGATGTCCTTGTGGTTGATGGAGATCTTTCCACCTGGCTTGAAGTTCCTGTCCATGATCATCGGTGCCTTGGCATCCATGACAGCACTTCCTGCCAGTCCGCCTCTGATCGCCTGATAGACCTTTTCCGGATCCACGCCTGCCTTCATGGCGAAGACCAGGGCTTCGCCCAGTGTCGCGATGTTGAGGTTGACGATGATCTGGTTCGCAAGCTTGGTCACGGAACCGCTTCCGGATCCGCCGACTAGCACGGCGTTCGCGCCCATCTGCATGAGCAGTGGATGTACCTTGTTATAGGCTTCCTCGTCTCCGCCGACCATGAACGCCAGCGTTCCGTCGTGGGCCTTTGGTTCGCCACCGCTTACAGGGGCATCCAGGAAGGAGACACCGTTCTTCTTCAGTCCCTCATAGCAGAATCTTGACTCTACGGGTGTGACCGAGCTCATGTCCACGACAACCGCGCCTGATTTCAGGTAAGCGGCTACGCCGTCTTCTTTGAAGAGCGTATCCTTCACGATGTTTCCGTTTGGAAGGATGGTGAAGACCACGTCGCAGTTCTCACCGATCTCTTTGAGCGTCGCCTTCTGTGCCCCGGCTTCAACGAGGCCTTTCACTGCGTCTTCTGCAATGTCGAAGACCATGAGTTCGCTTCCGTTCTTGAGCATGTTCCTTGCCATGGGGTTTCCCATGATTCCTAATCCGATGAATCCTACTTTATTCATTTTTCTCCTCCGTTCAATACCCTCAGTGCTTTGACGACGCCCAGTCTCGGACTGGTGAATATCGGTTTCTTGATGTCCGTAAGTTCAGGAAGAAGCACAGTCATGCTGCCCTGAGCCAGGATGATGACATCACATTCTTTTTCTGCCTGTCTGATCTTTTCCAGCACCAGTTCGTTGTGCTTCGCCCGGTTGTTCTCTTTCATGAGGATGTCCAGTGCGCCATCAACCAGGTATTCCCCGACCTCGACATCCCGTCCAGCTTCCTTCGCCATTCTTCTGACCAGGTTCGTGATGGGCAGCATGGTGCTGGCTACGGTTGCGACGACGCCGATCCTGTCACCCAGGACCACGGCTTCCTCGCACATGGCTTCATCCACTTTCACCACAGGGACACTGACAAGCTTCGCTGCGATATCGCTGGCTTCTCCGACGGAGGAGCACTGGTTGAAGATGAGGTCCGCACCGTTCTGCGCAGCAGCTTCGACATACGTGCATACTCGGGCGATGATCTTCGGGGTCAGTCCTCCGTTCGCCATGACATCCTGAAGCA
>DATISI010000160.1:0-5400 GCA_035581745.1 Clostridiaceae bacterium | reverse complement strand
CACGTTCGAAATCGAGACCGTGAAATCCTATCCTGAGGACTATACGGAGACCACAAAGGTCGCGGAGAAGGAGCTGGAAGTGAAGGCAAGACCAGAGCTCACAGGAACTGTTGCGGACATGGACAAGTATGATGTCATCTATCTGGGATACCCGAACTGGTGGGGAACGATGCCCATGGCGGTCTACACCTTCCTGGAGTCCTACGACTTGTCCGGGAAGACAATCATCCCTTTCTGCACCCATGAAGGCAGCGGGATGGGGAGCAGCGAATGGGAGATCAAGAAGCTATGCCGGAACTCCAAGGTGCTTCCTGGCCTTGCCATTCAGGGGAGCAAGGTCGCAAGAGCTGATAAGGAAATCCAGGACTGGCTGAAGAAGACAGCAAGGACAACGTAAAGGCGGATGAAGGTAATCGCTTTTTCTTCAAGTTCAATAGGGAAATGGCGAAGGGACAGGCTTACAACAATGAAAAGCACAGGTGATCAATGGAGGCGGAAAGATGAAATTAATATCGAATATCAGGACAAGTGAAAACAAGAGCAAGGCTGAGGTCTATATGACAGAGGACATCAGCGCAGAAGGCTTGATGGCCATCTACGAGGCACTGGGACGGAAGGCGTCGGGGAAAGTCGCTGTGAAGATCTCGAGCGGGGAGCCGGGAGGAAAACACTTCCTGGCCCCAGATCTGATCAGACCTCTGGTGCAGGCGGTGAAAGGGACCATCGTGGAATGCAATACCGCCTATGGCGGAAAGCGTGCGGACACGGACTCCCATCGGAAGGTCGTGGCAGACCATGGATTCACGTCCATCGCGCCAGTCGACATCATGGATGCGGAAGGCTCCATCAGCATTCCAATCGTTGGAGGAAAGCATCTGAAGGAAGACATGGTCGGAGCAAGCTTCGCGGACTATGATTTCGTGGTCAACCTGGCCCACTTCAAAGGCCATGCCATGGGCGGCTTCGGTGGTGTCGTGAAGAACATGTCCATCGGCATCGCCTCCTCCATGGGGAAGAGCCTGATCCACACTGCGGGCAAAGCGATGGTAGGCTATGGCCCGGATACGCCGCAGGATGACTTCCTGGAATCCATGGCAGAGGCGGCGAAGGGAATCGCGGACTACATGGGCGAGAACATCCTCTACATCAATGTCATGAACAACCTTTCAGTGGATTGCGATTGCGCCTCGGATCCCGCGAAGCCGGAAATGGAGGATATCGGTATCCTGGCCTCCCTCGACCCCATCGCACTTGACCAGGCCTGTGTAGACCTCGTCTACGCGGCTCCCGATGGAAAGGCCCTGATTGAGCGGATGGAGACCAGGCATGCCATCCATACTTTGGAACACGCCGAAGAAATCGGCTTTGGCACGCGGAATTATGACTTGTATCGGATTTAAAGAAACCGAAGAATGGAATCGTAAAAGAATTGAATCAAGAGGTGCTTTCGCATCTGACCATCTATCACGGTTTTGGAGGTAATAGGGAATGGACAAGGAACAAATGATGAAGGATCTGGGCGAGAAGGCGGTTTTTCCGATCGGACAGGAGAATACCGCGTATGCCGCATATTTTACAGGGGAGTGCTATCTGGATATGCTGACGACGAAAGATGTGCTTGTGAGCAATGTGACCTTCGCTCCGAAGACAATCAACGCCTGGCATGTCCATCATAAGGGTGGGCAGGTCCTTGTGGTGACGGGAGGAAGAGGCTGGTATCAGGAATGGGACAAGCCTGCTAAGGCGCTGCGAGCCGGCGATGTCGTCAATATTGCGCCAGAGGTCAGGCACTGGCACGGCGCCGCAAAGGACAGCTGGTTCCAGCATCTTGCTGCCTTTGTTCCGGCGGAAGGGGCATCCACCGAGTGGCTGGAGCATGTGGACATGGAGGAATACGGCAGGTTGGGATAATAATGTAAATCTTTTAGGAAACCAAATGATTCAGAAAGTGACAGGTTATACGCTGTCAGCTGAGGAGGTGAAAAATGACAATCGCAGAAGTTAGTAAGAGATTCAACATTTCCCCGGATACCCTGAGGTACTATGAAAGGATCGGCCTGATTCCTGAGGTGAATAGGACTTCAGGCGGGATGAGGGACTACACAGAGGAATCCTGCAACTGGGTGGAACTGGCGAAATGCATGAGGTCCGCCGGTGTACCGATAGAGTCACTGATCGAGTACTGCACCCTGGCGAGACAGGGTGACTCGACAATCCATGCCCGAAAGGAGCTACTTGTGGAAGAACGCAGGAAGATCCTTGAAAAGGTGGAAGAGATGAAGGAGACGCTTGACCGCATCAACTTGAAGATCGAACGATATGAGAAGGCGGAAGAAACCGGGGTGCTGGACTGGAGCAAGGACAGTAAGCACCAGACTTGAAAATTTGGTCAGCCTCAGAAGGAAAGGGATTCCGTTCTGTGGCTGACCTTTCAGTTTCAATAAAATAACGCCTGTATCTTGAAGAAATCAGGCCGCAAACCGGACTTCAAAAAATACAGGAGTCATCCAATTGGATAAGAAAATTTTAGCACGAATTTTGGGGAAGTTAAAGACCATGGAAGAGAGGAATCCCGTGATGCTTCTCCCGTCATGCAGAGTGAGGGGGTATGGGGCGACGATATCCTGAATATCACAGAGCATGGAGACCTCGACCCAGAAGTCCCCATGGGAAAGGTCCACCTTCTTCTTCATGAGCAGGGTGTAGGAGTCGAGGCCATCTTCACAATTCTCCCGGACATATGGAAATGTGCAGGAAACAGATTATAATAGGGATAGATGCCATCAGATTCTTTCACTGCTACAAGATGAAGACGAGGACCTTGGCGATGCCGTGAAGGGATGAGACCACACAGAATGGAACATGGGTGATGGGGAATCGAGAATATTTGAAATGGGGAACTGCGATGTGGAATGTCATTTTTCTAGGCCTTGTGAGTTTTTTTGCGGATATCAGCTCTGAGATGGTGTATCCGATCATCCCGCTCTATCTGACGTCTGTCTTCGGCGCGACGCCTGCGCTGGTCGGCCTCATCGAAGGGATCGCGGAGAGCCTTGCGAGCCTGCTCAAGGTGTTCAGCGGATACCTCACCGACCGGTACCAGAAGAAGAAGCCCATCGCGTTCATTGGCTATTCGACCGGTCTCTTATACAAGGTAGCCCTTGTCCTCGCCGGGTCCTGGGTAGGCATCCTGGGTGCCCGCGTGATTGACAGGGTTGGAAAAGGGATCAGGACCGCGCCAAGGGACGTCATGGTGAGTGAAAGCGCGAAAGCGGGACAGGCAGGCCATGCATTCGGCGTACACAAGGCTCTCGATATGGCAGGTTCCGCCCTTGGGATCCTGATCGCCTACCTTCTCCTTCGGAATACCAACGGGAATTTTGACTACAGGCGGGTGTTCCTTTTCTCCATCATCCCAGCACTACTGAGCCTTGTCATGTTCGTCAAGATCAGGGAGAAGAAGGCTGCCGGGCCTCGGAAGGAACGGGAACCCTTCTGGACCAACATGCGGAAACTTGACGGGCAGCTGAAGCTGTACCTCGTGGTCACCTTCCTTTTCACGCTGGGGAACTCCTCCAATGCCTTCCTCCTCCTTCGTGCGAAGCGTGTGGGCTTCGATGATACCTCCGTCATTCTCCTGTATTTCATCTATAACCTCACGGCTTCCCTGCTCGCCATTCCAGCCGGAAGGCGGTCAGACAAAGTTGGAAGGAAGAGGCTCCTGGTGTCAGGATATCTTGTCTTTGCCCTGGTGTACTTCGGGTTCGCCTTCGCGTTCAGCAGGAACTTCATGGTCATGCTCTTCGTCCTGTACGGCGTCTATACCGCCATGATTGCAGGCGTGGAAAGGGCTTTCATCGCAGAAATCTCCCCCTTGGAGCTGAAGGGCACCATGCTGGGACTCCATTCCACGGTTGTAGGGATCGCCCTCCTTCCGGCCAGCACGATCGCAGGTGTCCTGTGGACCGCTTTTGGCGCAGAGGTGCCCTTCATCTTTGGGGCCTGCATGTCCCTGGTCGCAGCAGGCATGCTCCTGCTGCTCATGAAGGGCGGCAGGCAAGAGACAGGCAATGTGGCCGGTTAGGGGACAGGCCCTCAGGTCCCATACCGCTCCCTATCTGGAAGCACACGGGTTTGAAAAGACGTAAAAACGACAAACGCCCCTTGGAAGAGACAGTCTGTGTGTACTGTCTCTTCCAAGGGGCGTATCTTTATAGGGATTCCTTGTTTTATCTTTAAACGATTTGATCAATCCCGGAATCCATCATAATCCCCAATCGGTTTTCAGGAAGTCCTTCAGGGCGGACATGGGTCCGGTGCCGAGCCGGTCTGCGATCCTCTGCTCAAGGTCAGCCTTCAGCTGCAGGTTCCGGAGATAGCATTCCACGCCCAAAGTGGTGAGCCTCGCACATTTGTCCCGATTGCTATGGACCGCGTTCTCGATCCTGATCAGACCCTTGTCCTCCAGGCTCCGTAAGAACTTATGCGTCGCCTGCCTCGAGATATCCACGTGTTTGGAGACGTAGGAAATCAGGGGCTGCTGGTCCGGATGGTTGTAGATCCTCGCCATGATGAACCATTCGGAATTCGAGATATAGATGTCACTGCTCTCATTCCAGATGTCTTCTGATATTTTCCGAAGAAGAAGATGTCTTTCACTGATCAGGTCGATCAGGTCCAGGTTTTCAAGATTAGGTTCCATTTCGTTCACTCCATTCGTTGACCAAGACAAATGTACTAAAAATCCAGGGAAATGTCAACAAGATTGACAAATACATGAATAAGGTGTAAAATTAGATAGTCAATAAAGTTGACAATACACGGAAAGGAACAGATTGATGTTTAATATTGGAGATATGATAATCTATTCGGCACATGGCATCTGCTACATCGATGACATCTGCGCGCGCCAATTCCACGGAGAAGAGAAGAAATTCTATGTCCTGCATCCACTGGACAATGAGAAACTGACCATCAGCATTCCGGTTGACAGCACCAGCGTGAGAATGCTTGAGCTGCTCCATAAGGACCAGGCGGAAGAGATCCTGGATTCCTTCAGGGTACCCGGAAAGAGCTGGAATGAGATCACGAATGAAAGGGCCCAGATCTTTGCGGAAACCGTGAAGTCAGGGAACCGTAAGGAAATCTCGAAGGTGGTCAACACACTCATGAGAAAGAAGCTGTCCTGCGAAAGCTCGGGAAAGAAGCTCAATGACACGGATAAGCAGCTGCTTAATCATGTTCAGGGGGTGCTCTTCATGGAGCTTGCCATAGCGCTCGGAACAACCTATGAATCCATCAGTGACCGGGTGGTCAGCCTGATCAGTCCGGATGGACTGGACGTGGAATGCACGGAGTGAAGACCTGGAGGAAATGATTTTCCTGCACGGGACAAAGTCC
>DATISI010000159.1:0-6124 GCA_035581745.1 Clostridiaceae bacterium | reverse complement strand
TCGATGCTCCATCTCCTGGGATATGACCATATCGTGGATGAGGAAAAACGCATCATGCGCAGCAGGGAATACGAGATACTCGGACTTCTCAATATCGGAAGAGATTAGGTCTGTGATGAGATGAGATTAAAAGGATTTATTGAAAGTTTCAATTATGCGATAAACGGACTGGTCTATGCCATAAGGACCCAGCGGAACATGAAGATCCATATCCTCACCTCCCTTCTGGTCTTTGGATTCTCGCTGTTCACCAGGATCACCCGTGTGGAGCTCCTGGTCCTCTGCATCACCGTGACACTGGTCATCTCCGCGGAACTTTTCAACACCGCGATCGAGAGTACAATCGATGCGACCATGAACCACTACCACCCCCTCGCGAAGATCGCGAAGAACACTGCGGCGGCAGCCGTACTGGTGACCACGCTCAATGCCATTATCGTGGGATTCTTCCTTTTCTGGGAGGAGATCACGAGGCTGACCTACACGGGCGTACAGGTGGTCAAGCATTCGAGCCCTTATCTGGTCCTCGTGGTGTTCATCATCGTCTCATTGATCGTCGTCTTCACCAAGGCGGTCATCGGTGAAGGGACCCCGCTCAAGGGCGGTATGCCATCAGGCCATGCGGCTATTGCTTTTGCCATAGCAACCATGATAAGCTATCTATCCGAGTCTTCCATCGCCATCACCCTGTCCTTCCTCATGGCGCTGATTGTCGCACAGTCGAGGGTGGATTCGAAGGTGCACAGCATCAAAGAGGTGCTGGTGGGAGGTCTTTTGGGATTCCTTGCGACAATACTCATTTTCAGGCTTTTCGGGTATTAGCGCATATCGGCCAGAGAACAGCCTGTCCATAACATACGGAATGATCGGAGGTCGTGACATGCATTATGAAACCCTAATCGAGGAGGCCATCAAGGCCAGAGAGAATGCCTACGTGCCCTATTCCGCGTTCAAGGTGGGGGCGGCTGTCCTCATGGAGGATGGCGAGATCGTCAGCGGATGCAATATCGAGAACGCTTCCTACGGCGCGACGAACTGTGCAGAGCGGACCGCGATCTTCACGGCAATCGCCGGTGGCCACAAGAAGATCAGGGCCGTTGCCGTGATCGGTGATGAGCACAATTACACCTACCCGTGCGGAATCTGCAGACAGGTCATCGTGGAGTTCGCAGAGAGCCGGGATATTCCCATACTAATCGTGAAAAACCAGAAAGATTACCTGGTGAAATCCCTGGAGGAGATCCTTCCGGGCGCTTTCACAAAGGATGCATTGGATGATGCGAAGGAGAAAAATCATGTTTAAATCAGGATTTGTGACCATAGTGGGGAGACCGAATGTCGGGAAATCGACACTCCTCAACCTGCTGATGGGCGAAAAACTATCCATAGTCTCGAACAAGCCCCAGACCACGAGGAAGAATCTGCAGGCCATCTTTACGGATGAGGAAAGCCAGATCATCTTCGTCGACACACCAGGAATCCACAAGCCAAGGCACAAGCTGGGGGAGTACATGGTCAACGTGGCTAAGGACACTTTCACACAGGTGGACATCGTCATCTTCATGACCACACCTGAAGGCCAGGTGAGCACTGCGGATACCTATATCCTGGAGCAGCTGAAACCGCTGAAGATTCCAGTGTTCCTCCTCGTCAACAAGACGGATGAGCGTTCGCAGGGACAGGTCGCAGAGACCTTGAAGAACTATTCCGACTTCATGGACTTCACGGAGATCCTTCCGATTTCCGCCATCAAGGGAAAGAACACAGACAAGCTCGTCTCACTCATGAAGTCCTACCTTCCGGAAGGGCCGATGTACTATCCGGCGGACCAGCTGGCGGATGTACAGGAGAAGTTCATCGTCGCGGAGACCATCCGTGAAAAAGCGCTGAAGCTCCTGAACCAGGAGATCCCGCACGGCATCGCCGTGGAGATCACATTATTCAAGGAGAAGGAGAACGGGAACTTTGAGATCGAGGCCGATATCCTCTGTGAGAAGGAAAGCCATAAAGGGATCATCATCGGAAAGAAAGGCCAGACCCTGAAGAAGATTGGAATGTGGGCGAGGGAAGACATCGAGAAGTTCCTTGGTGGAAATGTGGACCTCAAGACATTCGTGAAAGTCAGGAAAGACTGGAGGGATAACCCGAACATCCTCAAGGACCTGGGTTATAAGGAATAGATGCAGAACAAAGTCAAGGGTGTCGTCTTGAAGACCATGGACCTTAAAGAGAAGGACAGGATCATGTGGCTGTTCACAGAGGAGCTGGGAAGGATATCCGTTGCCTGCAAGGGCCTGAAGAGCCCGAAAAGCAGGTATCAGTCCCTGGTCATGCCGCTTGTCTATGGGGATTTCGTGCTGTTCAAAGGCAAGTCCATGTACAGCCTGAACGAAGGCTCGATCATCACCTCATTCAGCGGTTTAAGGGAGGACCTTTTCCTCCTGACCTATGGCACCTACTTCACGGAACTCGTGGATATCGTCTCTGTGGACAATGAGCCCAACCCGCGCCTTTTCCGTGAACTGGTCACCGCACTCTATCTTCTGGAATCCCAGGCGCTTGATTCCGAACTGCTTGCAAGGGCATTTGAAATCAAGGTCATCCTCGCTTCCGGGCTTCCGGTATCCCCGGAGAACACCCCCTACGGCCTTGCGCCTGGGGCCCAGAAAGCGGTCGAGTTCCTGGGAAAGACTGAGCTCAGTAAAATCGGGATCCTGTCCGTGAATGAACGTGACAGGAAAGAGATCCGGGAACTCACGGAATATCTCCTGGCGGAAAGCTACACCAGGAGGCCAAAAAGTCTGGACATGCTCAAATTCTTATAGAATGATAAAATGAAAAGGAGGCTGTACCATGGAAGAGAACAAGGATCTGTTAATGAAAGCGGATGAGATCAGGAAAAGGATGGACATCTCATATGATGAAGCGGTGAAGGCGCTGGAACTGAACGGGAACGATGCGGTGAAGGCCGTTGTCTACCTGGAAAACAAGGCAAAACGCGATCAGGCCGCTGAGGCCGCAGAAGCAGGAGCCACGCCTTATGCGAAGGTGGAAATCTACAGGAAAGACCAGAGTCTGGATGTTCCACTGCCCGTCGCGGCGATTTCCGCGATGCTCCTTCTGAAGAAACCGAAACTCCTTGCCCTTGGCGCGATCGCCCTTCTGGCATCGGGTGCCGATGTGAGGTTCCATAACAAGAATGGCGGAGAGGTGGAGCTGACGAAGAAGGCCAGAGCGGAAGCGAAAAAGGCGTTCGGATACGTTTCTGGAAACGGGAGCGACGCCGTACGGAAGGCCATGAAGAAGCGTAAGTTCAAGAACAGCGTGGACAACTTCCAGGAATCTGCCGCACGTGCGGCGAAGTATTTCGTCTCCAAAGTGGAATGACATCCTGACAGGGGCTCCGGCCCATCCTCGGGAAGCTGTGACGGGTATTCTCATGAATGACCCGTTAATACAATGTTAATCAATTGCACATGGAATCGAGAAAAAGGGACCCCAAATAGCCTGTTATTGACAATATTATTATGCTATAATGTATGAGGATTTGAGGGGATACCCTTATTCTTGGTCAATAAACCTATGTTGAAACACCGGTTTCACCGGATTCAAAATATATTATTCGACCGATCAAAATTGAAAGCGAGGGAAAACTAATGTCAAAAAAGTATGTTTACCTTTTCAATGAAGGTGACGCTTCTATGAAGAACCTCCTCGGAGGTAAAGGTTCAAATTTAGCAGAGATGACCAACCTGGGAATTCCCATACCAGAAGGATTCATCGTTACAACAGAGGCTTGTAACAAGTATTATGCAGATGGAAAAATCATCGCTAATGAGATAATCGAAGAAATCAACAGGAACCTGGACACACTCGAGAAGCAGACCGGAAAGAAATTCGGTGGCGACGAGAACCCGCTACTTGTATCCGTAAGATCCGGAGCAAGAGCATCCATGCCTGGCATGATGGATACCATACTTAACCTGGGACTCAATGACAAGACTGTCGAAGTCCTGGCAAAAGAGACATATAATGAGAGATTCGCTTATGACTCCTACAGAAGATTCATCATGATGTTCGCGGATGTCGTGAAGGAAGTCAGCAAGAAGGACTTCGATAAAATCCTGGACCACATGAAGGAAGAGAAGGGACTCCATCTCGACACAGAGCTGAGCGCGGAAGACCTCAAGACACTCGTTGTACAGTTCAAGGACTACTACAAGGAGCAGCTGAATGAAGAGTTCCCACAGGAACCAAGAGAGCAGCTCATCGAATCCATCACAGCCGTATTCAGAAGCTGGGACAATCCAAGAGCGAATGTCTACAGAAGACTGAACGATATCCCTTCAAGCTGGGGTACAGCGGTCAATGTACAGGCCATGGTATTCGGAAACAAGGGTGATACTTCAGGATCAGGCGTAGCCTTCTCCAGAAACCCTGCTACAGGCGAAAAGAAGATCTTCGCGGAATACCTCATGAACGCTCAGGGCGAGGACGTCGTTGCTGGTATCAGGACACCTTCACCTATTGAAGACCTTGAGAAGCAGCTTCCAGAAACCTACAAAGAGTTCATCGATATCGTGAATACCCTGGAGAACCACTACAAGGACATGCAGGACATGGAGTTCACCATCGAAGAAGGCAAGTTATACTTCCTCCAGACAAGAAACGGAAAGAGAACAGCACACGCTGCGCTCAAGATCGCCGTTGACATGGTAGAAGAAGGACTTGTAGACAAGAAGAAAGCCATCCTCATGATCGACCCCAAGCAGCTTGACACGCTCCTCCATCCTGCATTCGATGCAGAGAAGCTTGCAGAAGCAGAAGTCATCGCGACAGGTCTTCCTGCATCACCAGGAGCAGCAACAGGAAAGATCGCCTTCACCGCGGCTGAAGCCAAGGAAAGAAAAGAAGCAGGCGAGAATGTCATCCTGGTCAGACTCGAGACCTCACCAGAGGACATCGAAGGAATGGTCGCTGCAGAAGGTATCCTTACGGTAAGAGGCGGAATGACCTCCCATGCAGCGGTTGTTGCAAGAGGAATGGGAACCTGCTGCGTAGCCGGAGTAGGCGCGCTGAAGGTAGATGAGCATAAGAGAACCGTTACCCTGAACGGAAAGGTCTATACAGACAAGGATTACTTCTCCCTCGACGGATCCACTGGAAACGTCTATGCAGGAAACATCGAGACTGTAGAGCCAGAGATCAGCGGACATTTCGGGACTTTCATGGCGTGGGCTGATGAGATCAGGTCACTCAAGGTAAGGACCAATGCGGATACACCTCATGATGCCGCTCAGGCCGTGAAGTTCGGTGCTGAAGGTATCGGCCTTACAAGGACAGAGCACATGTTCTTTGCGGAAGACAGGATATTCCCAATGAGACAGATGATCGTTGCGAGGACAGAAGAAGAGAGAAGGACAGCCCTTGCGAAACTTCTTCCTATGCAGAAGGCTGACTTCAAGGGAATCTATGAGGCGATGGAAGGACATCCTGTAACCATCAGGTTCCTGGATCCACCACTCCATGAATTCCTTCCTACCCAGGACAAGGACATCGATGAGCTCTCCAAGGAACTCAAGATGACTTCAGACGAGCTCAAGTCCGTCATCGCGGACCTCCATGAGTTCAACCCGATGATGGGCCACAGAGGATGCAGACTGGCGGTATCATACCCTGAAATCGCTGAAATGCAGACAAGGGCGGTCATCGAAGCGGCGCTTGAGATCAACAAGGAAAAGGGATGGAGCATCGTTCCAGAAATCATGATCCCGCTTGTTGGCGAAGTGAACGAGCTGAAGTACGTGAAGAACATCGTGGTGAAGACCGCGGATGCGATCATCGCGGAATCAGGCGCAGAACTCAAGTATCTCGTTGGAACCATGATCGAGATCCCAAGAGCCTGTGTGACGGCGGATGAAATCGCGACAGAAGCAGATTTCTTCTCCTTCGGAACCAACGACCTTACACAGATGACATTCGGATTCTCAAGGGACGATGCCGGAACATTCCTCAAGCATTACTATGCGAAGAAGGTTTACGACTTCGATCCATTCGCGAAGCTTGACCAGGAAGGCGTAGGCCAGATGGTCAAGATGGCCGTTGAAAAGGGAAGAGGAGTCAA
>DATISI010000158.1:0-3144 GCA_035581745.1 Clostridiaceae bacterium | reverse complement strand
CCCTGCTGAGGGCGATGCCGTCCGGCCGCTCCCCTCCAAGGTCGATGGTCCTGACCACGGCCCTCACCGATGTGTCGATCACCGATATGGTCCCTTCCGAAGTATTGGGGATAAAGGCGTAGGTGGTTCCTTTCTGCATACCGGTATAAGCGTATGCCAGAGCGGCACCCGCCGCAATGGCGGCCAGTATCTTCAGCGTGGTTCCCTTCAGGGATTTCTTCATGTTGTCCATTTCTTTCCTCCTGCTGTGTCCACCTCATCGTGCAGACACTTTCATATCTTCTTGCCGTATATCCATAGTATAAATATTGACATAGCCTTATTTTAGGTGGTAATTATGGAGATGTGATGGAGCAGGAAATATTTATTCCACCTCCCTCTCCTTTGCAGGCATGCAGGGTCGCTGCATGCCACACACCGCAACCAGGATGATGACCCTTTCAGCTGTCCTGTCTGATTCCCTGCACCGTTTCTCATCCTGGAAATGAGGAAGGGATAAATTGGGATTTGTTTTATTTCCGAACGATGTTAAGATATACCCAGAAGAAAAAAGACAATTTCAAGGATATGGGGGGAAAGTCATGATCTATATGGACAATGCGGCGACAAGCTGGCCGAAACCGGAGACGGTATACCAGGCGGTTGAACGGACCTTGCGCCAGGGGGGCGGAAACCCGGGAAGAGGCAGCTACAGGATGGCGCTTTCTGCAGGAGAGACCCTGAAGGAGACAAGGATGCTCTGCGCCCAGCTCTTCCATGCGAAGGATCCGGATTCCATCAGCTTCGCCTATAATGCCACCACCGCACTGAACCTTGCCCTTAAAGGCATCCTGCAGCCTGGAGACCATGTCCTCACGAGCCGCATGGAGCACAATGCCGTCGCAAGACCGCTGAAGCGCATGGAAGACATGGGCATCCGCACCACGAAGGTCCAGACCTCGGTGGACAGCGGAATCGACCTTGAGGCGCTTGAGGCCGCAATCGAAGCGGAAACGAAGCTCATCGTCTGCAGCCACGTGACGAACGTCACAGGCACGGTGAATCCGCTGAAAGAGATCGGCGCGCTCTGCAGAAGAAGAGGCATCCTCTTCCTCGTGGACGCTTCACAGTCCGCAGGGACCCGGGCCATCGACGTCCAGGAGATGGGCATCGACATGCTGGCGTTCACGGGGCATAAAGGACTCCTCGGTCCCCAGGGGACGGGCGGACTCTATCTCCGGGAGGGCCTCCAGCTCCAGACCCTCATCGAAGGCGGAACCGGAAGCGTCTCCGAGTCCCTCTTCCAGCCCGAAAAGGGACCTTCCCGGTATGAGAGCGGAACCCAGAACGGACCGGGAATCGCAGGACTTGGCGAGGGCATCCGGTTCCTTCTGAAGGAAGGGATCGAGACCATCGGGAAGAGGGAAGCTTTCCTGACGGACCGTCTCCTTTCAGGCTTCAGCCTTCTTGAAAACGTCAGGGTCTACGGACCTGCCCCTGGATTCCCCAGGGGGAATGTCGTCTCCATCGCAATCCATGGCTTTGAGACCAGCGACATCGCGATGGCACTGGACCAGGTCTTCGAGATTTCCGTGCGCTCAGGCCTGCACTGCGCTGCGGATGCGCACCAGCTGCTTGGAACGGCAGACACTGGCGGACTGGTCCGCTTCAGTCCAGGGTATTTCACGACAGAAGATGAGATCGACCAGTGCATCGAAGCGGTCTCTGCAATCAGCCGTGGCGAGGTGATCCTATGATCGACAGGAGATATTCCAGGCAGGTCATCTATGAGAACATCGGAGAGGGAGGACAGCAGCGCCTTCTTGACGCCACGGTCGCCATCATCGGGATGGGAGCCCTTGGGACCGTCAGCGCGAACAACCTCTGCCGCGCAGGCGTCGGAAGGCTGAAGCTCATCGACCGCGACTATGTCGAGCTGAGCAACCTCCAGCGGCAGACCCTATACACCGAGGACGATGTCCGTGAGGAGAAACCCAAGGCCATGGCGGCCTTCGACCACCTGAGCCGGGTGAACTCCACCATCATCCTCGAGCCGGTGATCGCGGACGTCAGTCCGGCGAACATCGAGGCGCTCATCAGCGGCTGCGACCTCGTCCTCGACTGCACCGACAACTTCGAGGTCAGGCGGCTCATCAATGAGGCGTGTGACAGGATGAGGATCCCCTGGATCTACTGCGGTGCCATAGGGAGCACCTGCATGACGATGAACATCATCCCAGGAGAGACGCCCTGCTTCCTCTGCTTCACGGGCGAATCCTCCTCCAGGGAAAGCGGACAGACCTGCAGCACCGTAGGTGTCCTGAACATGGCGACCGGCATCGCCTCCTCGATGCAGACAGCGGAAGCCGTAAAGCTCCTTACCGGCTCACCCGACCTGCGCAGGACCCTCTTCTTCATGGACGTCTGGGAGAACATCGCCCAGTTCATCGACGTGAGGAAGGACCCGGAATGTCCGGTATGCGTGAAGCATGAATACGCCGCCCTGGGGAGACCGGCAGGGTCCTACTCCACACACCTCTGCGGAAGGAACGAGATCCAGGTCGTTCCGAATGACCGGAGGGACGTCGACTTCGAGAAACTCGCTTCTTCCCTGGCTGCCCATGGCGAGGTCGTGTTCAACAGCTACATGCTGAAGTTCAGCAACCCGTCCTTCACCATCAAGCTCTTCAGGGATGGGCGCGCGATCATCGGGAACGCGAAGGACGCGAGCCATGCAAAATCGATCTACACGGAATATGTCGGTCTCTGACCAATGGACAGGATAAACAAGGGGAATCCTTGCAAAACATGTGGATGCCTAGAAATCATGAATGACCCGATAAACTCAGCCCATAGAAAGACCGCCAGCGGAATGATTCATTCATCCGTCTGACGGTCTTTCTATACCTATCAATCTATGGTTCACTTCTCAAATAATGGTTCAAAGACCCCATGTTTCCGAGGTCTTCGCTTGTTAAAAACGGGTGATAGCACGTGACCGGTAGGGATTTCACCTCACCAAAATGATAATAAGTTATCCACTCAAAAGCAAAACCCATATTTTGCAGTTCCATCACCTCAGCCTTTGGGTTTCGGCCTGTTATCCCGTGTAGCCAGCTTTAGGGCGGTTAATCAACCCTACCCGATGGGCTTCATACCCACTAT
>DATISI010000157.1:0-3512 GCA_035581745.1 Clostridiaceae bacterium | reverse complement strand
GGATTCCATAGCACCATGCGCCAGAAGTGGATCCCGCGCCTTCAGGGCCTTTCGGAGCCGCTCCGATCACGAAGTTGTTCGGTGCCGCGGTATAGCTCACGCCAACCGGTGCCATATGCGCAAAGGTAAGCCAGACGTCTCCGCTGTTCAGCGGCTCTGTCGGTGCGGTGTACTGGTCCTGCTCCGCATAGAATCCGTCGGCAGCAGCAATCTTCGCGATGACACCCATTGCGGCTTTGAATCCAGCAGAATTGAACTCAGGGAATCCTCCACCATAGGCAAGGCTCATTCCACCCATCGGATAGAGAAGCTGGGAGCCTGTCATGTTCGCCGGCATCATGGTCTTTCCTTCGCCTTCACCTTCGGCGATGGCGACTGCCCAGTCCGCATACTGTTCCCATGTGATTCCGGAAACGATGTCCTCCTCGGTAAGCCCGTCAGGCAGGTACTCCAGTGCACCGACGTTCGCGATGGTGATGTAGACATCATAGCTCATCGGGACGAAGAACCGCTGTGCACCCTGGTTCGTGGAATTATCGAACATTTCAGTGTAAGTCGAACCTGTCTCGTCGACAATCGCTGCGATGTCCTCCATCCACCCGCCGTTGACGTAAGGTGCCATATTCGCTGTGTCCGCGTAGATGACATCCGTCACGATGTTCCCCGAAGTCTGCTCCGTCTCAATTTTCCGGATCGCATCCGCCTGTGCCAGGAAATCCACTTCCACGGTGACATTGTTGGCAGTTTCGAAATTGTTGAAGAAGGTGTTCATCAGGTACTCACGTTCATGGACCTGAGGTGTCCCACTGTAGACCACCCGAAGCACGGTGGATGCCGGTTCCGATGGTTCTGCCGGTGTCCCTGGTGTCGTTGGCTCCGGGGTCGTAGGCGTGTTGGACTGGCAGCCCGCAACGAGCACCAGCATGGTGGCAACTAGTAAAGCTGAGATGAGTTTCTTTTTCATTTTTCCACTCCCTTTTACTTATTATATTGATGTCCGCCACGAGCCCATACCGCTGCCGGTCCTGGCATAGTCTCTGTGGACCGTGACAAGGGCTGGCTGGGCATATACCCGAGGGAACATGGCTAACAAGGACAGGATGTTCATGTTAACGTTTACATGAAAAACATAAACAGATTTTCCTCTATTCCGCTTTCATGTCCTGAGTAGACAACGTTGTCATATACGACAGTGACGATGACAGCCTGATACGGTCTCTCCTCAGGACTGCTTTCTCGCCGTCTGATTATGGTGGACGCAGATGTCTCTACGTCGATTCTCTCTCGATGATGCTTGCAGGAATCAAGGTTTTCCTGGATTCCCCGTTCTGTGGTTTTCCGCTAAGCAGCATGGTCAGCTTGCGTATGCACTCTGCGGCCAGAAGCTCAAAATCCTGATTCACCGTAGACATGGGCGGATACAGGTATTTGCCAAGCGGGATATTGTCGATTCCAAGCACGCCGATATCTTCCGGAATACGGAGCTTCCTTTCATTGATCGCCTTGTATACGCCAATCGCCCGCTCATCCCCAGAAACGAAGAACGCTTTCGCCTTCATCTTATCCAACGTGACCAGTGTCTTCTGATAGGCTTTCTCGATCGTGTCGATGCCGGAAATAATTTCATAGGTCATTCCGCTGCCCTCGACCCCGTCCTTGAATCCCTTGATCCTCCGCTGGTTGGACAGGAACCTCTCCTCTCCGAGGAGGAAGGTCACATTCTTATAGTCCCTGGAGGCGAGGAACCTTCCACCCTTGAAGCCAACGTCATAATTGTCCAGGCTTACCGCATGGATCCCGTCTCCTTCAGGCTCTCCAAAGACGACATATGGGATTCCCTGTTCCTCCAGGTAGACCAGACGTTTATCCTGGTGGACATTCTCCAGGAGGATGGCCCCATCGGCGATCCTGCTGGACAGGAGGTAGAAACCATCTGTCTCATCCTCGAGATAATTCTCACTGTTCGACGGAGAGACGACGATCTTGAGGGAACTCTTCTTCGCATACTGGAACAGGTACTTGAGGATGATCGTATGCCAGAGGCTGAGATGCTCCTCCTGGTGCCTGTCGATGAAGACGATGATGATGTTCGTTTTGCTCCCTTTGAGTCCTCTTGCGAAGGGATTCGCCTGATAGCCGGATTCCTTCATCGCCGCCAGGACTTTCTGTCTTGTGGCGTCGCTGACATCCGGACTCTCATTCAGGACCCTAGACACCGTTTTTATAGAAACTCCGCATTTTTCAGCGATATCTGTGATGGTCATCTTCCCCATATTCCTCATTGCTCCTTCATTGTCCTTCGTTGTCATTATAAACTTTCGTCAGATTTGCTGTCAATAATTCCACCCCCTTTCCCCAGTGAATTATCGTAATATTATGACATCTTCAATTTCTAGCCTGAATTTCACAATATTGTCAACGTTAGTCAATCTTATATCAATCTTGGGCATCTGTCCTCCCGATGCCCCGGAAGGACTTTGCTGGGACTGTAAAACGCATGTGCATGAGTGGATTCATGAGAAGGAAAGAGGGTGAAAATTGAAAGACACAGTCCCAGGGAACTGTGCCTTTTTCCTAACCTATGAAGACCAGAGGTGTTCCCTGTCTTAAATCCCAGATTCTCGAGTCATGTCCTATGCCTATTCCTCCTGCGGAACGTCCGTACAAGGACCAGGATGGTTATTCCGGCAAGCAGCAGCAGGACCATGAGCACCATAGGATAGAAGTATCCGAACTGGCGCTGCAGGGTTCCCTGGATCCTGTCCTGTGTGGTGATCTCCGGCTTATGATAAAGGGTGAAGGTCAGGTCTTCTGAAGGAAGGCTTTCAAGGTTCGCCACGTAGACATTGTCTCCTGTCTTCTCCATCTCCATGCTGCTCCCAATCAGATAAGGCGAGTTCGTACTGGTCCTCACCTCCACCTGGAGGTTCCTGAAATCCTTCCAGTAGGCGGCAGGACGGAGAAGGTAGGTGAAGGTGTAGGTCGGCACCGTCGTCGCGCTGCGGTCCATCGTCGCCTGCGCCTGGTAGCTGACCTCTACCGTCTTCCTGTCATCCGCGAGGAATGGTACTTCGTAGACGAGCAGCAGGTACCTGTCCTCGAAGACAGCTGCATAGGGCTCATTCTCTGTGGCGACCCCCTGAATGGATTCCCGATCGTTATCGAGGGCACGCAGAAGGAGGCTTTCCAGCCCGCCACCCTGGACCTGCACTTCAGGCATGAGCGGCAGGGAATCCTGGAGCCTTTCCTGGTAATCTCCAAACCGTTCCTCTTCCTCGGACAGCGCATAGGTGAAATCAACGGACTTCTCCGTCTTCATCCCGTCCGAGGTGAAGGCTTCCACCTGGATTTCTATGTCATCTCCCTGCACATGGACCTCGAATATGGCCTCTTCACCCATCCATCCGATCAGTTCCACCTGGCTTCCATTCCGGCCATATCCGTTGAAACCATACGCGAACACTTTGGTTTCCAATTCATCCATGGTGAATTTCAGGGACAGGTTAAGATGG
>DATISI010000156.1:0-2682 GCA_035581745.1 Clostridiaceae bacterium | reverse complement strand
TCTCGGCATCCACGACCATGGAGCGGAACTTCAGGATGGAGAACACCTCGTTCCCACGGGTCATCCGATCCTGACTGTAGAAGACCGGACCGCCGTCATGGGCCTTGATCTTGTAGGCGACAAGCAGGAATACCGGGGCGAAGATGAGGAGACCGGCGACAGAGATCAGGATGTCGACAATCCGTTTGAAGAACCGCTGCTCGATGGTCAGCTCCAGTTTATGGAGTTTCACGACAGGTTTGTCCTCAATCCGCTGGACATTCGCCCGGAGCAGGTTGATCTCGTAGTTCCGGGGAACGACATAGACGCTTTTCCTCATGTTCATGAGCCTGTCCACCAGTTCGATCTTCGCTTCTCCCTCGATCTCCTCACACAGGAAGACGACATCCGCATCCTCGATATAGGTACGGAGGTTCTCACATCGATAGTCCGCGATGTATTTCAGGCAGTACAGCCTTGGGAAAGTCTCGATGGTCTTCTTGGCGATGTCCCTGACATCGTTCCTTCCGATGATGAGAAGGTTTTTCTTCCCATGCTCCACTTCGAGGATCCGGAAGACGATGGTCCTCCAGATGGAGAGGAACAGCAGCTGCAGGAAGAATCCGAGGAAGAACACATAGCGGGGATAGGCGAAATCCCTGAAGATGAAGGTCATCCCCATGGTGGTCACCCACAGGGTCGCGACCGTGAGGAACACCGAGTAGAGCATTTCGCTGTAGGCGAGCTTGATGGGGTTCCACAGGCCGTAGGCTCCCATCATCACGATATAGAGCAGGCCCATGACGGGGATCGTCCGGACAAAAGGCTGCCAGATCAGCGAGGTGATGGAGTTGCTATAGATGACATAGTAAGCGGTATTGCTTGCAAGGACGAGCAGCATGAGGTCGACAAGAAGGATCAGGAGATCCCCGAGATCCGTACGCACCCTGTTATTCATCGTTTCTCCACCTCCCTCATGTTCCGTCTCTGCTGTCAGGAACTTCTCAAAATTGTAATCTCATCTCATCTTATTTCAAATCAGGGCCCTATGCAATCTCTTCCTTCCAAAGTTCATGAAACCTTAAGGGCTTCCAGACAAAGAAAGGACCGCAGGAGCCCTGCCCGCCTCATTTTCGCGGGGGATCCTGCGGTCCTTTGTCAGAATGGTTCCTTCTATTTCTGTTCTTCCACGACCGCCACACCGAGGTCCCTCAGCTGGCCGGCATCCACCCTGTCAGGGGCTTCCGTCATCGGGTCGTACGCGTTCTGGTTCTTAGGGAATGCGATGACATCCTTGATGTTGTCAGTCCCCGCAAGGAACATGACGAGCCTGTCCATGCCGAATGCCAGTCCGCCATGTGGAGGCGGTCCGTACTTGAAGGCGTCAAGCAGGAATCCGAACCTGTCCCAGGCTTCCTTCTCGGAGAATCCGAGCAGTCCGAAGATCCTTTCCTGAAGCTTCGTGTCATGGATCCTGATGCTTCCGCCACCCAGCTCCTCGCCGTTCAGGACCATGTCATAGGCCTTGGCTCTCGCCCTGCCCGGATCGGTATCGAGGAGTGCGAGGTCCTCATCCATCGGACTGGTGAACGGATGGTGGAGCGCGACGAACCTGCCGGCTTCCTCATCCCGTTCAAGAAGCGGGAACTCGGTCACCCAGGCGAACCTGAATTCCTTCTTCCCGTCGAGGATTCCGGTCTTCTTCGCAAGTTCCAGCCTCAGCGCACCAAGACTCTGGAACACGACTTCATCCCTGTCCGCGACGATGAGCACGAGGTCTCCGTCAACGGCTTCCATCCGGTCAATGACCGCCTTCATGGTCTCTTCGCTGAGGAACTTCATGATCGGGGATTTCACCTCACCATCCTTCAGGCTGATGTAGGCAAGACCTTTCGCCTTGTAGGTCTTGACGAACTCGCCAAGCCTGTCCAGGTCCTTCCTTCCAAGGCTTGCGCCACCCTTGAGGTTGATCGCCCTTACGGAGCCACCGGAAGAGAGGGCATCGTTGAAGACCTTGAACTCCGTTTCCTTCACGGTTTCAGAGAGGTCCTTCAGCTCGAGTCCGAATCTCAGGTCAGGCTTGTCGGAACCGAACCTTTCCATGGCATCCCGGTAGGTCAGCCTTTCGAAAGGAATGGAGACTTCCACATCAAGGACATCCTTGAAGACCTTCCTGATGAGTCTTTCGTTGACATCAAGGACATCCTCGATGCCCACGAAGCTCAGCTCCATGTCGATCTGGGTGAATTCCGGCTGCCTGTTGGCACGCAGGTCCTCATCCCTGAAACACTTCACGATCTGGAAGTACTTGTCGAAGCCAGACACCATGAGAAGCTGCTTGAACAGCTGCGGGCTCTGTGGAAGCGCATAGAAGCTTCCCTTGTAGTTCCTTGAAGGGACAAGGTAGTCCCTTGCGCCTTCCGGTGTGCTCTTGGTCAGCATCGGGGTCTCCACTTCGAGGAAGCCTTCAGCGTTCAGGAACTCACGAACGGAAAGGTACGCTTTGCTCCTCAGGACGAAGATCCGCTGCATGTCCGGTCTTCTGAGGTCAAGGTATCTGTATTTCAGCCTGATGTTCTCCGAGGCATCTAGGTTCTCCTTGATGATGATTGGAGGCGTCTCCGATTCGGAGAGGATCTTCAGCTCCGATGCCATCAGTTCGACCTGCCCAGTCGGAATGGAATCATTCACGGATTCCCTCGC
>DATISI010000155.1:0-3863 GCA_035581745.1 Clostridiaceae bacterium | reverse complement strand
ACATCCCGCAAGGGAGGAGTTGCCACAGACTGGAAGCACGTCGGGACGGTACCAGAACGAAGTTCACGGAGGAGCTCCAGGGGTGAAAGATAGTAACTTCTGGCGGTGAGAACCGTTATATTTCCGAGTGGGCATCATTTTGCCAACTAGGGTGGTACCGCGGATCATTCCGTCCCTTCTTTTGGGGCGGTTTTTATTTTGCCCAAAATTTGGAATCCGCATGTGGTCAACCCGGATCCAGAAGACCAGCTGACCCACAAAGAAATCACATTTCCCTTACCAGACATGCAAGTCAGACCAGGAAAGAGATTACGATAAAGACATTAGGAGGTTTATGATGAAGAATCAGATTGAAGAGATCAAACAGGAATTCCTGAAGAAGGTCGAGACCGTCCACGGCAAGGATGAGATCGAGAAGCTGAGGGTGGAGTTCCTTGGAAAGAAGGGCGCGTTCACCGCAGTCCTGCGAAGCATGGGATCACTCTCCGCAGAGGAGAAACCGCTCGTCGGAAAGCTCGTCAATGACGCGAAAGCGGAACTCGAGGGCAAGATCGAGGAACTCAAAGAGAAGATCAAGATCAAAGAACGGGAAGAGAAACTTCGAAGCGAAGTCATCGACATCACCCTTCCAGGGGTGAGACCCGTCGTCGGGGGAAGACATCCATTGAGCCTTACACTCGCGGAGATCGAACGGATCTTCCTTGAGATGGGATTCACCATCGAAGAAGGACCGGAGGTCGAACTGGACTACTACAATTTCGAAGCGCTGAACATCCCCAAGGACCATCCGGCGAGGGGAGAGCAGGACACCTTCTATATCAATGACAATGTTGTCCTGAGGACCCAGACATCCCCGGTACAGATGCGAACCATGGAGAAGCAGACACCTCCAATCAAGATGATCTCTCCAGGGAAGGTCTACCGCTCGGATGATGTCGATGCGACCCACAGTCCGATCTTCTACCAGATAGAGGGCCTTGTCATCGACAAGGGCATCACCCTCGCGGACCTCAAGGGAACCCTTGAGGAGTTTGTAAGGAAGCTCTACGGAGATTCCATGAAGACGAAGTTCAGACCCCATCATTTCCCTTTCACCGAACCATCCGCGGAACTCGATGCCACCTGCTTCGTCTGCGGTGGAGAAGGCTGCAAGGTATGCAAGGGTGAGGGCTGGATGGAACTCCTGGGTTGTGGAATGGTACATCCCGATGTTCTCCGCAATGGCGGAATCGACCCTGAGGTCTATTCCGGATTCGCTTTCGGATTCGGCCTGGACAGGATGGTCATGCAGAAATACGGGATTGACGATATCAGGCTCTTATACGAGAGCGACATGAGATTCCTCAACCAATTCAGATAGACGGGAGGAGAAGAGAAGATGAAATTACCAATAAACTGGCTTAAGGATTATGTGGACGTTGAGATAGACATCAAGAACTTTGGTGACATGCTCACCATTTCAGGGTCAAAAGTGGAGGGTGTTGAAGAAACCTTCAAGATCATCGAGAATGTCGTGACCGGAAAGATTGTCAGACTCGAGCGGCATCCTGAGGCAGACAAGCTCTTTGTCTGTCAGGTGGATATCGGAAGGGGAGAACCCATCCAGATTGTCACCGCAGCGACCAACATGAAGGACCAGGACACGATCCCTGTGGCGCTTCATGGCTCGACCCTTTGGGGTGGGCTGAAGATCAAGAAAGGCAAGCTGAGAGGCGTCGAGTCGAACGGCATGTTCTGCTCCATGGAAGAACTCGGTCTTGCGGAAGAGGGGACCTGTGACGGGCTCATGATCCTCAAGGAAGGCACACCCATCGGTGTGGACATCAAGGAAGTCCTCGGCCTGAATGGCGGAGTCCTCGACCTCGAAATCACCTCCAACCGTCCGGACTGCATGAGCGTCCTCGGAATGGCAAGGGAGACCGCTGCGGTCCTCCGCACCACCTACAGGAAACCGGAGCTTGACTACACGGCAAAAGCCAAATCTGACGCCCCTGTTGCCGTCTCCATCGAGACGGACAAATGCAGGAGATACATGGCACGTGAGATCATGAACGTGTCCATCAAGGAAAGTCCGGAATGGATGCAGTCGAGGCTGCTTGAAGCGGGCGTCAGACCGATCAGCAATATCGTCGACATCACGAACTTCGTCATGCTGGAACTGGGACAGCCTCTTCATGCTTTCGACAAACGGGAGATCACCTCAGGTGTCATCCGTATCACGGAATCTGTTGAAGGAATGACCTTCACGACACTGGATTCCAATGCGCGCGCCCTGCGAGGCGGTACCATCCTTATCCAGGACGACCAGAAAGCGATCGGTCTTGGCGGAATCATGGGCGGACTGGACTCCGAAATCAAGGCGGACACCACGAGGATCATCCTGGAATCCGCGAATTTCGACGGCGTCACCATCCGTAAATCGGAGAACTACCTGAACCTGAGGACGGAAGCGTCCACAAGGTTCAACAAGGATATCGACCCGAACCTCTGCGCGATCGCCATGGACAGGGTATGCAACCTCGTTGAAGCCCTCGGTGCTGGCGAGATTGCGGACTATACCGTGGACATCTACAAGGAGAAACGTGAAGAGGACAGCCTCACCGTTCCTGCGGCGTATATCAACAGGTTCCTTGGGACAGACATCGAGGAGGCTGAAATGGCCCGTATTCTCAACAGTCTTGATATCCGCACTGAACTGAAGGAAGGCATGCTGGAAATCGTGGCACCTACCTTCAGGAATGACCTCCATATCAAAGAGGACATCGCGGAGGAGATTGCGAGGATCTATGGCTATGACAGGATTCCGGCGACCGTCCCATCGGTGAATGCCGTAAGAAGCGGAAAATATCCGAAGCAGCGGATGAGGGACAGCATCACGGATTTCCTGGTCGCGTCCGGTCTCTTCGAGTCCATCAGCTACTCTTTCGTATCCAGGAAGGACCTTGACAAGGTGTTGATCCCTGAAGGTTCTCCGCTCCGCAAGGTGGTGGAGATCAGGAACCCGCTCGGTGAAGACTTCTCGATCATGAGAACCTCGACCATCGCCTCCATGATGGAGAACCTGGCGAGGAATGAGGCCAGGAGCAATGACAGCGCATCACTGTTCGAGATAGGAAGGGTTTATCTGGACAAAGGAGAGGCACTTCCGCTTGAGAAGGAGATCCTTACCATCGGAATGTACGGCGGAGACCTGTTCTTCCAGCTGAAGGGAATCGTGGAAGCCCTTATTGCGGAGTTCAAGCTGCAGAAAGTCACCTATGCCCGGGGGACCAAGGAAGCTTTCCATCCCGGGAAGGTCGCAGATGTCTTCACAAACGGAAGCCTACTCGCCACCTTTGGAGAGATCCATCCGGTTGTGCTCGAGAATTACAGCGTGACCGTTCCTTGCTACATCCTGGAACTGGACCTCGACCTCTTCTACGAAGCGGCCGACATGGAGAGGAAATATACCCAGCTGCCGAAGTATCCTTCGACCAGCAGGGACCTCGCCATCCTTGTCGATGACGCCATCATGGCGGGTCAGATCGAAGCGGTCATCGCGAAGCAGGGAGGAAACCTCCTGGAAAGCTACAAACTCTTTGACGTCTACAAGGGCGCACAGGTTCCGGAAGGGAAGAAGAGCATCGCCTACAGCCTGGTCTACAGACATGCGGAAAGGACCCTGACGGATGTCGAAGTCCAGAAGGTTCATGACAAGATCCTTCGAAGCCTGGAGTACCAGCTTGGTGCGGTCCAGAGATAGACGACCTCAGGAAGATGAGAAAGAATCCGTATGATCCAGGACAAGGAAGTCCTGCACCTGCGGAAGACAAAGCATAAAGAGGCAGGTGGACTGGGGTAGAAACCGTTCACCTGCCTCATCT
>DATISI010000154.1:0-2281 GCA_035581745.1 Clostridiaceae bacterium | reverse complement strand
GATCCCCCACCATTCCATCGCGATCCTCACCAGTGAGAATGCGCAGATCACGGACCCGGAGGTGAGGGAACTTGCTGACGAGATCATCGAGGCACAGCGGGAAGAGATCGAGGAGATGAAGCGTCTTCTCGAGAAGCTGAAGAATGCCCCATAAGGGTCCAGGATCTCCAATGTAACAAAGATGCCAAAGATTCTTAAATCGTCAAGATGAACAAGAAATGTAAAAAGGGCCGGAAACCTGCATCCTGTATGATGCGGATTTCCGGCCCTTGTGGTGGTGTCTTGAGTATGGAAAGGGAAGGTGCAGACCAGGTCCTCTTGTGGAGGATTCTTCAGAAGCCAGAATCACAGGCACCCTTTCGGGAAGGAGGGCTTAAGCGAGGCTTCCCGACTCCATATTCAGGGCCTGCTCGATGAGGGTGAGGATGGTGTCCCGGTCCCTCAGACCGCCGCTGATGAGCTCAGCCAGGCCTTCGATGATGAGGTTGACCATGAGGTCGGGATGCTTCAAGTTAAGGGCGTTGGATTCCGTACCTTCCTCGATGAGCTCGTAGATGACGGAAATCGTGGTGCTGGTGATGCGGTCCTTGATGATGGCGTAGAACTCCCTGCTGTAGACCGCGTTCTGGTCGGGGCTCATGATGCCGAAGGCGTTCAGGAAGAGGTCGACGACACCGGTCAGCTTCTGGTGGAAATCCAGGTCCTTCCTGCTGATGGAGGTCCGGATGCTGGTCTCGATGGCATCCATGATATGGTCTGTCACCGCGAGGACGATGTCCTTCTTGGATTTGAAGTAGTAGTAGAAGAGCCCCTGGGCGACACCTACCGTCTTCACGATCTGGCTGACGGGAGTGTCCTCTATGCCCTGCCGGAGGAAGAGGTCCCTTGCGGTCTCGATGATTTCCAGCTTCCTTTCTTCTTTGGGTTTCGATATTCTCAATTTCCTTCCTCCTAGTCGGCGGACTTCAGGGATTCCACCATGTTGATTTTCCTGAGCTTGAAGTACATGAACTGGTTGACCATGAGCGAGAATGCGAGGGTGAGCAGGATGGCGTACACATAGCTCGGCCAGAGGACGTCACGCCCGAACATGATGTAGTCGAGCTCCATGGTGGAGATGACGTACTTGTGCATGACATAGCCGAGGCCGAGTCCCACAAGGCTTCCGAAGAAGCTGAGGATCATGTTCTCCCGGAACACGTAGGAGGAGACCTCCTGGTCCCGGAAGCCCAGGACCTTGATGGTCGCGATCTCGCGGAGCCGTTCTGTGATGTTGATGTTCGTGAGGTTGAAGAGCACGACGAAGGCGAGTGCGCCTGCCGCGATGATGAGGACGAGCACCACCAGGTTGAAGGAGGACAGCGACTTCTGGTATTCCTCGCTGATTCCCGAAAGGAAGAGGGTGGCGATGACGCTCTCATTCTCGAGCAGGGTCTCTCCGAGGACCTGCTCCTTTTCTGCCGTCACATCCTCGAGATGGACGAGTACGGCGTTGGAATCCGGCTCGCTTCCGAATACCTTGCTGTAGTAGCTTTCCGTCATATAGACATAGTGCTGGATGTAGTTCTCCGTGATGCCCGCAACCTGGACGGTGACCGCCTCATCATCTGTGGATTCCAGCGTGAAGGTGTCTCCCGGCTTCAGATGGAAGAGCAGCGCGAGCTTCTCCGAGACCACCACGCCTTCCTCGGGAACGGTGACCGCTTCTTTCGACTCCCTGTTGTTCATGACGATGTAGTCGGGAAGGGCTTCGATGTCCTGCGGCGTGACCAGGGTGATCTCGTGCGTATCATCGGGGTCTTCCGCATAGGCGTTGTAGAGCTCGTAGACGATGGGGAGGTGCCGGTCGACGTTCGCGATGCCGGAAAGGCTGTCGATGAGTCTTCCGTTCTCCTCGACCGTGTTGCTGTCCAGGACCACCATGGCGTCATAGGTGAAGATCGTGTCGTACTGCGTGCCCATGATGGCGAGGATGGAGTCCCGGAGCCCGAAACCGGTGAGGAGAAGGGCTGTACATCCGGAGATTCCCAGGACGGTCATATAGAAACGCTTCTTGTAGCGGAAGAGGTTCCTTGTGGTGACCTTCTGCATGAAGCTCAGCCTGTTCCAGAGGAAAGGGATCCTTTCGAAGAGGATCTTCTTTCCTGCTGCTGGTGCTTTCGGCTGCAGGAGCTGGGAGGGATTCTCCTGCATCTCCTTCGAGGTCGAGAAATACGCGGCGACGAGGGTGACGAAGGTGGCAAGGCTGAAGGAGATCAGCGCGTAATTCCAATGGAAGGGC
>DATISI010000153.1:0-2205 GCA_035581745.1 Clostridiaceae bacterium | reverse complement strand
GGGAAGCGTTCCTCAGTGAGTCTTCGGATTATCCGGAAGGACTTGCTGAAGTCGAACGGAGACTGGATAGAAGGATCATGAAAGAGAAACGGAAGAAACGGGCCTTATACAGTTCCCTTGGAACCGTGGCGGCATCCCTCGCCTTCGTCCTGCTCGTGAACACCTCCACCGCATTCGCGAACAGCGTATCGAGGATTCCTGTCCTGTCCGAGCTCGCCGATTTCGTCAAGCTGGACAAAGGACTCAGCAGCGCCATCGAGAATGACTATGTCCAGGAGGTCGGGCTCACCGCATGGGATGGCGAGAAGACCCTGATGCTTCCCTACGTCCTTGCGGATGAAAGGAACCTTATCCTGTTCTTCCAGCTTCCGAAGGATTTCAAACTTGATGAGGAAGAATGGATCATGGTCGACACGAAGAAGATGACGGACACGGCGACCGGAGAGGAGATCAGGGATGGCTTCTCCTATGGTACGGGAGGGATGCAGGAGCAGTCCCTCGAAGAAAGTAGCGGCTATCTGATGCAGCGGTACAACTTCATTGAAAGGAAACTTCCACAGGCCATCACCATGGAAGTGGAACTGCGGGTGAGCAGGTATGAGCAGACGGAGGAACAGGTCACTGGAGGAGAAGAAGGGACACATACCTGGAGATCCGGGGGAACCTACAGCTTCCAGATCGATTTCAATGCCTTCAAGGAACCTGTCATCTATCCGGTGAACCAGGAACATACACTCAAAGGGCAGAAGGTCACGGTAAAGGAGATGACGGTCTACCCGACAGGGACGGAAGTGAGTTTCGAATTCCCGGAGCAAAGTGCCGCATGGGTAAGAGGGCTCGATATCGCACTTGAGCAGGATGGTAAGGAGATGGAGAATACCAGTGGCAT
Source organism: Clostridiaceae bacterium (assembly GCA_035581745.1). GTDB lineage: Bacteria > Bacillota > Clostridia > Clostridiales > Clostridiaceae > Youngiibacter. The sequence goes on along the minus strand of DATISI010000153.1, from coordinate 1,316 downwards.
GATCTCCTCGATCTACGACGATGAGAAAGGCACAAGGAGCATCTTCATCGATTCCAACTACTTCGAGAAGCCGAAGCGTCAGGCGCTTCTGTTAAAAGGACTCAGAATCCTGGAGAAGGACCTGGAGTTTATAAACGTGGACCTTGAGACCAGAATCATCACCCCGGCAATCGAAGGACTCGAACTGAAGGAGGTCGTCAGGAAAGGGGACAAGGCGGACCTTGTCTTCTCCACAAAGCTGGAGTCCGAAGAGGGATTCGGGATCTTCGACTTCGAGTATAAGGATGTGGAAGGAAACACCTACCGGCTGAATTCGGAAGGGATGACAACACCATCACAGCTCATCATGGAGACCATGATCACCGTGGCGTATCCGGAAAGCGGGAAACTCATCTTCAAGCGGGTGCTGACTCCGATGCAGAAGCTGGAGGAACCGATCAGGATCGTCCTTCCTGAGAAGAGATAAGAAAAAGCATTCGCATGACCCGGGCGGTGGGTACCTCCCGGGTCATGCTGTCTTTCTCCCCGGGCAGGCAATCATAGGTGACGGGAACAGGTCCTTCGTGGATGGGAGGCGTGGAATGAAAAGTAGATGGCAGGCACTGTTTGTGTAAGGCAGAGTAGTCTATAATGGAATAGATATGGAACACACTCAATGGGGAATATGGGGGAGACAGACAGATGACAGATGAACGCGATGTGATATTCTCGAGGATGAACCTGAGACCAGGGAGTCCGCAGTACGAAGCGTACTACGAAAGAAACCCGGAACGGAAGGAAGAGGATGATGCCCTGAGGGCACTGCCTGCCATGGGCTCCGAAGAAGGGAAGGCTTATGACAGGATGAATTCTCCTCTGGTCGATGCCTGCTTCCATTTCCTTTCGGATATGAGGCACCTGGCGGAAGGGGAGGAGAACCCGAGGAAGGCGGAAGCCGACCCGCAGAACATGACACAGAGGCTGAAGGGTCTCGCTGCGTACTATGGGGCGGGCATCGTGGGCGTGACCGAGATGAAGGATGAACACTACTATACCCATCGGGGAAGGCATCTGGAGAACCATGGGGAACCGGTCTTGAAGCGGCACAGGTACGGGATCGTGTTCGCTTTCGAGATGGAGAAGGAACTGATCTTCAAGGCACCCATGCAGCCGGAGGCGGTGGCCGTGACGAAAGGCTATATCCAGGCGTCCATCATCGGGATGGTGCTGTCCTACTACATCAGGGAACTTGGCTATCCCGCGAGGAACCATATGGATGGGAACTACCTGGTCATCGCACCGCTTGTCGCCCAGGATGCGGGAATCGGGGAGATTGG
>DATISI010000152.1:0-3516 GCA_035581745.1 Clostridiaceae bacterium | reverse complement strand
CGAAAAGGATCTGCATCGACAGGACCGCTTCGGTGAACGCATCCTTCGTGATGAACCGCTCGGGGAAGGAGACCAGCTCCAGCCGTTCTTCCTCCGTGATGATTCCGTCCGCAAGCATGCCTTCGATTCTCGGAATCACTTCATAGTAAGGGAAGGAGCCTGCATATCGCCTGTATTCCTTCACCCAGGCTGAAATGGCTGCCATCTCCGGAGCGCTTACCCTCCTGTCGCAGGTGATCCCCCTGACCAGCCCATAGAGGGTATTGAAGGACTTCACGAGGACCGGTCTGTCCGCTTTCCTCGCTGCGGAATCCGTGAACCGGTAAGTCAGGACATCCCCAGGAGTCACTGAATGGTCCTGCTGTATCCTCTGGAACAGGCTGTGGCATGCCTGCGTGTCACAGAGGGCATCGTGATGGCGTCTGAGCTCGATATCGAACCTCGCGCAGAGGTAGTCCAGCCGATACTTCTCCATGTCCAGGAAGGCCTTCCTGGACAGCTTCATCGTGCAGAGGTAGGAGAAGTCAGGAATGTCCAGCATATGGCTCTGCAGCGCCTTGCTGAGGACGCTGAGGTCGAAATTCGCGTTGTGCGCGATGACGATCCCGTTCGTGAAGTATGTGCCGATCTTCTCCCAGATTTCCGGGAACTTCGGCTGCTTCCTCACCATGGCTGGCGTGATGTGGTGGATCCCGATGTTGAAGTCGTCAAAGACATCCTCCGGATTGACCAGATAATATTCCTCGGAGGTGACCTCCCCTTCCTCCACGTGGACCAGGGCGATGGAGCAGATGGAGTCATTCCTCGAGTTTGGTGTCTCCACATCGAAGACCGTGTAGGTTCTGATGGATTCCGTGTTCATACCGTACTCCCCTTCCTTGTATTTCCTTCCTGTCTTCCGCATCATGGCGCGGACCTTCAACGGCCAATGTCGCGTGCCGGAGATTCCCTACCATTATAGCGGAAAAGCAGCCGGTTATACATGGTGTACTTCCGGCTTCAGACGGTATTCCTGCGAAAGGATGACATACGGTGTCTATCTGACCACTGGAAACCTTCATATCCTATCGTCATAATTCGAATTCAGGCGAAATAGTCAAGGAATATTCACTGTTACAACATGGTATATTGATTTTTGTGACATCCATTTGTAGTATGATGAAATAAAAGACCACCTAAAGGAGGGAATTGTGTTGTTCAATAAATTGATCATTGGTACCGACACTTCTCCAGCCGCTCGAACGCTCCTTGACTGTGTGAATGGATTCCGGCAGTTCGGCACAACCGACGTCGTCCTCGTTGAGAGCAGCAACCTGACCGAAGGCTATATCCTGCCGACCGTCGCGGATTCCCGTGCTGTGGAAATGACGCTCGAGGAACAGAAGAAACTTCTGGAGCGCAATGGATTCCAGGTCGAGTCGAAGCTCATCAACGAGCCTCTGAAGAAGACGATGACCGGCATGGCGGAGCAGAACGAGAACGCCCTCATCATCGTGGGCGCTGAGAAACAGTCTAGGACAAGGGACATGCTTTTCGGCGGACTCGCCTATGACATCATCCACCACACGGCGAACCCCGTCCTGATCCTTCGCCTGTACAAGCCTGAAGAATCCCACAAGCTCCGCAACTGCGACTTTGGCAGCCATGTCCTGTTCCCCACCGACTTCTCTCCAAATGCCGAGCGCGCCTTCACCTATCTGGAGAAGCTGGTCATGACGGAAGCGGACAAGGTCACCCTGCTCCACGTCTGGCATAGTCAGCGGATCACCGAGACAGGCATCAACGTCTCCGCGCAGACCCAGGCAGAGAAACATCTTGCTTCCATGAAGGAGAAACTGCTGGCCGCCAAGCCTGACCTTGAAGTGGACACGCTCGTCATCGAAGGAAATCCTTTCCGGGAGATCAGACGGCTTGTCGAAGAACTGAGTATTTCACTTGTCGTCATGGGCAGCCAGGGTACCGGATACATCAGTGACCTGTTTGTCGGAAGCCTCACCCACAATGTCGTCAGGAATGTCGACAGTTCCGTGCTCATCATCCCTGCCGAGCGCAGGAAGGCACAGCGGACGGATGTCCGGGATTCCGTAGGAAGATAGCGCAAGAATCGCATAAGCCTGTACAATAAAGAAAAAATAACGCCCGTTCCACCTGACAAACAGGTGGGACGGGCTATTTCTTAGAGCAGATATTTCTCTTCTGTGGATGCGGCTTCCACCTCAGCTTCAGGAATCTGTCCGAATCTGTAGCCTCTTCGGAAGGCCACGATATTCTCCTCGATCGCCTTTTCCGGGACATTCTCCCGGAGTACCTCTTCCCAGATTCTGGTGTCGATGTCTAGGTACCTTGCGAGAAGTCCGATCAGGATGGTGTTCGCCGCCTTGATGTTCCCGGACGCCTTCGCTTCGTTCATCGCATCGATCTCCACCACCTGGTACGTGTCCTTGAGCGCTTCGATTTCCGCTTCGGGATAGGGTTCCTTCTCCAGAAGTGCTGGGGTCGGATACACCCGTTTCGTGTTCATGATGATGACGGCGCCATCCTTCAGGTTATGGCTCCATCGATAAGCCTCAAGAGGTTCCATCCCCAGCAGCACATCTCCGGACTTTGGAAGGATATTGGGCGAATATACCTTTTCACCGAACTTCACCGTTCCATAGACCATCCCACCTCTCTGGGAAAGGCCCACCACATCGTTTGTCTTCACGTCGAGACCGGCTTTGAATGCCGCCTCCGCGATCAGCTTCGTCGCGAGGACGAGTCCCTGACCGCCTACCCCTGCGATGATGATATTGCGTGTCTCCATACTACACCTCCGATCCAAATCGCTTGATCGCATTTACCGGGCACACCTGGGCACAGACACTGCAGCCCACGCACATGTCCTTGTCGATAGAAGATTTCAGCTTGTCGATTCCTGTGTACTGCTTCATCCGGATTGGAGGGCAGTTCGTCTTGACACAGCTCCTGCAGGCGATACATATTTTCGGGTCCACATAGTAATGTGGCTCTTTGATCTTGAACTTCAACGCACAGGGACGTGTCGCGATGATCACAGAGATTCCCGCTTTCTTCGTCTCCGCCTCGATGGTCTCCTTCATGGTCTTGTATTTGAACTGGTCCACATAGGCCACATTCTCGATGCCCATGGTGCTCAGCAGTTCCTTGATGTCGATGTGCAAATCGTCCTGGACATCATATTTTCCTGATGCCCCGTTATGCTGTCCGCCGGTCATGGCCGTGGTCCCGTTCTCCAGGATGATGAAGGTCATATTGTCGGTCTCCTCTGCCTGATGCAGGAGGTTGACGAAGCCCGTCATTCCCGAGTGGAAGAACGTCCCGTCCCCGATGACGGAGACAAGGGGTTCTGTGCTTCCCATCTGGCGCATCGCCTTGTTCATCCCCTTGGTGATTCCGACCGTAGCCCCCATGCTGACCATGGTGTGGGACGCTTCAAAGGCAGGCAGGACGGCCATGGAATAACATACAAGGTCTCCCATCACCTTCACCTTCATCTTC
>DATISI010000151.1:0-2476 GCA_035581745.1 Clostridiaceae bacterium | reverse complement strand
ATGATGTTGCAGATCCCGCTGTGGGAGCACCCGGTGATGATGCGTAGACCGTCCTCGCTCTTGTAGACCAGGGCGGTGTCATCGGGCACATCGTCATGGACCGGGACGCCCTCCACGCGCCGCATGCCGAAGGGTTTCCTTTTCTCAAAGCTGTTCATCTGTGGAATCTCGCCCAGGAAGGTGATGTTCTTGGAGATCTGGACCGGTTCTTTGGAGAGGACGAGGTGGCATCGCTCCTTCAGGTCATCTTCGAGGAGTGGGGAGCCGAGATAAAGCGTTTCCGAGAACTTCGCCTTGAAGGCTTCCGGATGCGCGACAATGGTGAGGCCTTCATGCGCCTTCTCGAAATAGGGCTTCAGGCCTCCCGTATGGTCGTCATGACCGTGGGAGATGGCAATGGTTGTGACCCCATCCAGGTCGATGCCCAACGTGGCTGCATTCCGTAGGAAGACATCGGAGTAGCCGACATCGAGGAGCAGTTTCGTGCCCTCATCCTCGATGTAGTAGGAGAGCGCAGGTTCCCCCAGATGGTACTGGTCGATATAGGTGTTGTTGTCCACAAGCACTGTAAGTTTCAAATCATTCCCTCCCGTATGTTTGTAAGCTTTTACCCGCCGGCCTGACTGCCATGAACGCCTTGGAAGGCCGGCTTTCCTTTATGAATATCATAACAGACTTTGAAGAGGAGAAGGTCATCAATTTCCATGATTCATCCGTGAAAAGCTGGAAAAGGGGAAAGGGATGAATTTGAACGCTCCATCCCCGGAGACATGGACAAAACGGCCTATAATCTGGTAATGTGGAAGAAGAAAAAGAAGTCAGTAGGCGAAATCAGACCATCCGGGGAAGACAGACGGGGATGGGAAATATACCACAAGGGGAAAAGAATGAGAATCATGAAGAAAGAAGAATACAGGAAGACATCCTGGCGTTGCGGAAACACGACAGAGATCTTTCTCTCTCCCGAGGACGGGGATTATGCGAGAAGGCATTTCGACTACAGGGTGAGTTCGGCTACCTTGGAGACGGAGGAGTCGGTATTCACACCGCTTCCTGGCATCACAAGGGTGATCCTTCCTCTTGAGAACACGATGGTGCTGGTCCATGGAAAAGACGAGAAGGTCATGCTCGCGCCATATCAGGCCTATCATTTCGATGGGGAGACTGTCACGAAGAGCATCGGCATGAACAGGGATTTCAACCTCATGATGAATCATGGCAACAGGGGACATGTGGAGGTCATCACCATCGATGGAATGGGTTCCCTGGTGGAAGAGACGCAGAATACCCTGTACTTCTATGAGAAAGGGGTCATGCCCCTTGAGGTCAGCGGCTTTGCCATCAGGCCGGGAGACAGCATCCTCGTCAGGGAATGCGAACGCCTGGAGATGGTCAATAGCTCACCGGAGCAGGTCATCCTGCTGAAGGCGGTCATGCCTGACCTGTAGGTCATGCCTGACCTGTAGGATCTATTGAGCAGGATGGACCAATTAAAGTGGAGGGATTAATATGAAAAAACTATCAACATTAATCTGTCTGATTGTTATGGTGTCTCAATGGCTAGTTGGCTGTTCATCAGAAAAGGGTGTGCAATTTCAAGAATTCTATTCTCAGGTCATCGGCTTTAGTGAAAATGATGAGAAATCAAAGCCTATACCACAAGATACGATTCTTATGATGACGAATGAGGAATTCAAAGAATTCAAGGATAAGTACTTTACACCACGAGAAATTCCGATGGAGTCTCCTGATAGCGAAAAAGCGGTCCTATATCTGCAAATCCCTTCACCTGGCTCCTCTGTAAATGAATACCGTGTTGAAAGCATAAACATGAGCGGTCAGACGTTAACGGTAAATCTCATAAAAACAGCAGTCGCACAGGTCGATGGCATAAGCGGATTCAATGGCACATGGAAATGGGTTATGTTCATCGAACTTGATAAGACAGGCCTGAAAGATAATATGAAAGTTGTTGTGAAGGAATAGGGTCATATACGGAATTCATTTTTCAAGGGAACACGTCAAAGTGTTCCCTTGAAAACACCTCTATGACCAACACGATTCCTGGACAAAGCCAAAGATTGAAAAAGTAGAACAGAAGATAAATCAGATAAGGAAGGCAGGAGAGTTATGGAAATCAGGACAGTATCGGTCATCGGACTCGGGGCACTCGGTGTGCTTTTCGGAGAGCACCTTGCAGGAAAGATGGAGAAGGGGACACTGAGGATCGTTGCGGACCGGGCCCGGATCGAGAAATATGATAAAGAGAAGGTATACTCCAATGGGAAAGCTGTGGACTTCCAATATGTCACGCCTGAAGAAGAGACTGGCCCTTCGGACCTTGTCATCTTCGCGGTGAAGTATGGCGGACTGAAGCAGGCGGTGGAAGCCGTGCGAAACCATGTCGGTCCGGACACCCTGGTCATCTCCACCCTCAACGGGATCAGCAGCGAGGGGGTCATCGGAGAAGCTTTCG
>DATISI010000150.1:0-2883 GCA_035581745.1 Clostridiaceae bacterium | reverse complement strand
TGAAATTATAAGGAAAATGTAATCTAATGTTAGGATGACCGGATTGGAGGGAAATCATGAGAAATGCGACCATATCGATAAAGAACAACAAGATTGATGAGGAACCGATTGAGGTGGTGTATAAGGGGCTGTATTCGGAGAACCGGGACAAGTCCTATGTCGAGTACGAGGAAAGCGAGATGACCGGGATGGAAGGGACAACCACGAGGATCAACATCCATTCCGATTACCTGGAGATCGTAAGGAAGGGGACACTGAACTCTACGATGAAGTTCAAGGAAGGCTACGTGGACAGCTTCTTCTATGGAATGGAGTTCGGAGCTCTCAGCATGGAAATCTCCACGGACTCCCTCGTCATCGAGAAGCTGGAGGATGGCTATGACATCTTCGTCAAGTACTTCCTCGAGGTCAAAGGGAACTATACGGACGAGAACCATATGAAAATCAGGATCATCCGAAACTAGGACGAGAACGATGAAAACCCCCGCTTATTGAAGCAGGTGTTTTTCTTTTAAGGTGAGCCGAAAAATAAAAAAAATAACAGTAGCACACAGGTTCAATGTGTGTTACTATTATTTGTATGTAAATTTACACGACAAAATCCCCATCGTATTTTATGGGGTAAGTTCTATTATACCAACTCTCGGAATAATGTCAACATTTATTGGAGGTTTTTTATGAAAAGCACAAAGTATATTTTCGTGACAGGGGGAGTCGTCTCTTCGCTGGGGAAAGGGATCACAGCCGCATCCCTGGGAAGACTGCTGAAGAACAGGGGACTTAAGGTCTCCATCCAGAAGTTCGACCCTTATCTCAATATCGATCCGGGTACCATGAGTCCTTATCAGCATGGTGAGGTGTTTGTCACGGATGATGGTGCGGAGACAGACCTCGACCTTGGACATTATGAAAGGTTCATCGATGAGAACCTCTCGAAGAACAGCAATGTGACCACAGGAAAGATCTACAACAGTGTCATCAACAAAGAGAGGAAAGGGGATTTCCTCGGCGGAACCGTCCAGGTCATCCCGCACATCACGAATGAGATCAAGGAACGTGTCTTCAGGGTATCCAAGGAGAAGGACGTCGACGTGGTCATCACCGAAATTGGTGGTACCGTAGGCGATATCGAGTCCCTGCCTTTCCTGGAAGCCATCAGGCAGATCAAGTACGATGCGGGACGCGAGAATGTCCTCTTCATCCATGTCACCCTGGTCCCTTACCTCGGGAAGGCAGGGGAGCTGAAGACCAAGCCTACGCAGCACTCCGTGAAGGAGCTGAGGAGCATCGGTATCCAGCCGGACATCATCGTCTGCAGGTCCGAGAAGCCGCTGTCCTCAGACCTCAAGAACAAGATCGGACTCTTCTGCAACATCGAAGGCAGGGCCGTCATCCAGAACCTCGATGCCGAGAACCTCTATGAGGTCCCGCTGATGCTCCATAAGGAGGGGCTGGATGTCCTGGCCTGCGAGAAGCTCGGTCTTTCCTGTGACACCATCGACAACTCCGAATGGGAAGCCATGGTGGACAAGCTGAAGAACCTGAACAGGAACACAAGGATCGCCCTGGTCGGTAAGTATGTGGAGCTCCATGATGCCTACCTCTCCGTCGTAGAGGCGCTGAGCCATGGCGGACTCCGGAATGATTCCAGTGTGGACATCAAATGGGTCAACGCGAATGACCTCAATGAACAGACAGCATCCGACTTCCTGAGTGATGTGGATGGCATCCTCGTGCCGGGAGGGTTCGGACACCGGGGAATCGAAGGGAAGATCGAGGCGGCAAGGTATGCCAGGGAACATGACATCCCTTACCTCGGGATATGCCTGGGCATGCAGACGGCTGTCATCGAATATGGAAGGAACGTCCTTGACCTTGTGAAAGCGAACTCTTCCGAGTTCGACGCGGAGTCCCCGCATCCGGTCATCGACCTGATGCCTGAACAGAAGGATATCGACGAGATGGGCGGAACCATGAGACTGGGTCTCTATCCTGCAAGGATCGCGGAAGGGACTTATGCCAGGGAAGCCTATGGCAAAGAGCTCATCTATGAAAGACACAGGCACAGGTATGAGTTCAACAACACGTACAGGACAGAATATGAGGATAAGGGGATGACTTTCTCCGGACTGAGTCCTGACTCGAGACTGGTTGAGATCATCGAGATCCCATCACACCGATGGTTCGTCGCCGTACAGTTCCATCCTGAACTGAAGAGCAGGCCGAACGCGCCTCATCCACTCTTTGTGGACTTCATCAAAGCCTCACTGGACAAGTAAGAAGAAAAGCTGTGGCCCGGGTCACTCTGAGGAGCGGACCCGGGCCATGAAACTTCATGGATATCTTGCTGGTGAGGAAGAATAGGGGATTGAACGACTTTCGCTTGTGGAAGAGGAATCCCTATGGCACGAAATGGAAAAGCATAAAGACGGGGCTCCATCTGGATGGAGCCCCTGGGGCATGGGAAACTTTCTTTGCAATAAAAAAAGGACCGGTCAGGTCCTGATTCTAGTTCTGTGGAATTACTTCTCGTCGTTCTTGAGGTTGAACTTCTTGTTGAACCTGTCTACTCTACCACCGATATCTACAATCTTCTGCTTTCCAGTGAAGAACGGATGGCATTGGGAGCATATTTCTACTTTCAGCTCATTCTTGACAGAACCTGTCACGAACGTGTTTCCACATGCACACTTAACGACTGCTTCATCGTTATATTTTGGATGTATGCCTTCTCTCATTTTTTTCACACCTTTCAAATACGGACAAACCTTTTTAACTATTCAATTTTATCATCAGGTTTTCAAATAGTCAAGGTTATTATGGATTAACCAGGGGGCAGATGGTATAATAATTAAGGAAATAGCGCAAAGGAGAACAAGAGAT
>DATISI010000149.1:0-3200 GCA_035581745.1 Clostridiaceae bacterium | reverse complement strand
GTTACGGATCCGACTCAAAGAAGATATCGATTTTCTTTAGGGTCCGTACTTCTAACCGCTTGAATACCGCACGCCTTCGTTCAGACCTCCTTTTTGTCCATCCTACACCTTGAAGTGAACTCCAAGTCATGCATCAATTGTATTAATTTTCAAAAAAAGGAGCATGGAAACATAACTCTCCCATACTCCTGTTCCCGCTATTCATTTCATGCTTTCCTGCTCTCTTGCCTTGGCTATCTAAACTGTGCTTCGTCCTTCCCTAAGGAATAAGGTTCCTGGCATTCTCTTCCTGCTCCGCATGGCGCTTGAAGTTATCCAGGATGGCCTGCCATCCTGCTCTCTGCAGCACAGTCGAATTCGTCTGCTCCGCTTCAAAGACCTCCTCAACCCTTGTCTCTCCTCCCTGCGGGGTGAACGTGATCCGTACCTTCCTGCCATCATCCAGGGTATAGGAGATCAGTTCATGCTTCTTCACCTCGTCATAGACACCGGAGAAATCGAATCCCAAGCTGCCGTCCTCCGCTTCCATCCTCCAGTTTAGCTTTCCGCCAGCGCTCAGGTCATTCTCCGCCGATGGGGTGAACCAGTCCTCTGCAGCGTTGTTCCACTTCTTGATATGATCCGGTTCTGTCCAGTACTCCCATACTTTCTCCACAGGTGCATGGACAACCGTCTCAATCGTGATTTGCGTATTCTTTCCCTTTTCCATTCTTCTAACCTCGCTTTCGAGTTTCCGGCAGGTCCGGTTTGGATCCCAGACCAGCCCTCAGTCATAATCCTACATTATCACGAAATGGCCTCTCGCTCATGTCTCCCATCAAGAATTAACCGTATATTCATCAATGTCGAATCTATCCTATGAACCATGACATCGTGCATGACACGAAGCATCATTTTGGCATTGTAGCGAACCGTTCAGGACACCTGAATGCACAAAGCCAGGCAGATTCCAATCTGCCCGGCTTTTCCTATCTACTCTTAACAGGTGGTATCCCCACCGGTCCGGCTCATGTCGATGGTCTTCCGGATGAAGGCTTCCAGTCCTGTCTTGCTCAGGTCCGTCGTTTTCCGGATCCTGATGCAGCCTTTCCCAAGGTCGAATGCCTTGAGCAATTCGTCTGCGCCTTCAATCTTGTCAATCGAGCCGACATACAGGCTCACATACCACTTCTGGGCATTCAGACCGAACGAGTCCCCATAGACCAGCATCTTGTACAGGATGCCCTCTTCAAGCTCAGGGCCGTATTCCATGATCATCTTCCTGATTTCCAAAACCTTCTCTTTTCTCCAGTCCTCTTCGAGAAGCTCGAAATATTCTTCTGGTGTCTTCGCATCGTATTGCATGTTTTCCTCCTTCATGATGTCTTTACGTTAAGATTTGTGATGGAATTCCCACGCCTCTCATCTCGTATCTTATCCTTCAATTTCCTATCCATCTGATTTCTCTGCCTCTGCCTTCCTGCTACTCCAGGCTGATCTTCCTCAGTTTGTACCAGCTGAGAAGAAGGGAGACAGCCAGGATGAGGAGGAGTGGGATGAGTAGCCCAGGGTCCATCGTCTCACTGGTCATCAGGGCGTAGCCCCAGGTCGCCGGAAAAATCTTCCCTGCTGTCATAAGGGATTCGGGGAGCATGCTCACGGGGAACATGATTCCCGACAGCATGATGGAAGGGAGGAAGATGAACTGGGAGACCATGGTCAGCCTGGACGCACTTTTGACGAAGAGGCCAAGCAGTGTCCCCACGCCAAGGCAGACGATGATGAAGACCGCGAGGGCAAGGAAATAGACAAGCGGCCTCTCCGGCCTCACTGCACCGAATACCAGAGGCGCAGCCAGGTAAATGATGATGCTCATCAGGAAGAGGTGCACGAATGCCGAGATGAAGTTATTGACCGTAGCGATCCAGAGGGGAATCCTCCCCACCCTGTACGCCTTCTTGATCTCGCTTCCGTACAGCTCAACAAGCTGGGCAGGTGCTCCCAGTACAGCGCCCATGGTGACACCGAAGACCGTCATGGTCTGAATCAGGGTGGATTTCGCCTCCGGATTGATGGAAGAGAAGATTCCGCCCATGAACGCGAAGAACACAAGCGGCACCACGTAGTACGTGAGCAGCACGCCCTTGTTCCTGAAATCAAGTTTCCATTGCAGGACTACGCCATATAGGAATGCATCCATCACTGTCCCTCCTTCGCGATACCCATGAAGCCCTGTTCCAGTGTCGTCCTCTCCACTTTCACATCGAGCACCGTGTTATGCTGTTTCTTGCAGATTTCCAGGATCTCCAGCAGGGCTTCCCCGATATTCTCAGCTCGGAACACCCAGTATCCCTGTTCGAATTCGGCATTTTGCAGAGGCTCCTCCGTCTTGATATGGATCCTGCAGCCTTCCTCCATCTTGTCCGCGAGTTCCCCCGTCGTTCCATTGAAGGCGATCTTGCCGTCCTTCAGGATGGCGATCCGGTCACAGAGGCTTTCCACCTCTGCCATGTCATGGCTGGCCATGATGATGGTCTTTCCCATCTCTTTGAGTTTCCGGATCTGTTCATGGAGCGATACACGTCCCTCCACATCGAGTCCCGCTGTGGGTTCATCCAGGAAGATGATGTCAGGATTCCCGATGAGGGCAAGCAGAAGATGAAGCTTCCTTTTCTGACCTGTGGACAGCTCCCTGTAGGTCTTGTCCCTGATCTGGTCGAGACCGTCGACGTTGAAGATGTCCTTGTCCACTGCAGCATTGTTCCACCTCGAGAACATCTGATATGCCTCCTGGGACTTGATGTTCGCAGGAAGTGAGGATGACTGAAGCTGCACGCCCATCTTCCCGTTCACGGAGATGCTCCCACTGTCATATTTCCGGATCCCTTCGATACATTCCAGCGTGGTGGTTTTCCCTGCTCCATTCACGCCAAGCAGCGCGAAAATCTCTCCCCGGTCCACCGAGAAGGAGATGTCCCTGATGACCGTATTCGCGCCATAGCTTTTCACCAGGTTGTCGACTTTGATTGCAGTATCCATGCTTTGATTCCCCCTATTTAGGATCTTTATGATTACGGTGTGCCTTTCAATGATTCACCAGCTTGAATCTGCCGAACCACCCCTGTCCCATTCCAGCTCTCTATCGCTTTTTCCTTTGTCACTCAAGCGTTTCGCTCTATTCTATGCGTCTCTGATTCCACTATATACCATCTATCTTTATC
>DATISI010000148.1:0-3351 GCA_035581745.1 Clostridiaceae bacterium | reverse complement strand
AGGAACAAGACTCTCCATCGGAAAGGCAGAGATTGAACTTACCAATATTGGATAGGAATGCCATGAGGAATGTCCCGTATTCCAGCGTGAAGGCAATTGCGGACTGTTTGGCAAAGCAGCCTACGCCAGCGTTGTCCGAGGAGGTCTTGTCCAGAAGGGCGACCCGATCATCAGGCTTTAGGGCAGGCATCGCAGACCAGAAATCCCAACAGGAAGGAGATTCCGATCCCCTGACCGGATTTCCCAAGAATCACAGAGATAAAAGACAAGGATGGTAATCATATGAAAAAACTGAACTTATGCATAGATATCGACGGTACCGTGACCGAGCCCTATTTCTGGCTGAAATATGCCAATCAGCATTTCAACAGGACCATCACCCCGGAGGACATCACGTCTTATGCCATCGAGGATATCCTCGGCATCGAGAAGGAAGCCTTCTATGAATTCTACGAGAAATACGGCCCGCTCCTCCACGCCGAAGCCGAAGTGCGGCCAGGTGTCCATGAGACGCTGGAGCGCCTCTATCTGGACCATGATATCCACTTCATCACGGCAAGGGCGCTGGAGATGCACCCTGTCAGCCTGGAATGGCTTCAGCGTCACAAGCTTCCGCTGGACTCCCTAACCCTGCTGGGAAGCCACGACAAGGTTGGGAAGGCTTCTGAGCTGTCCTGTGACATCTTCGTGGAAGACCGCTACGAGAATGCGGTCCAGCTTGCAGAGGCTGGTTTCCTGGTCCTCCTCATCGACTGCACATACAACCAGGGAGAAATCCCATCGAATGTCATCCGGGTGAAGGACTGGCCTGAAATCGGAACCGTCATCGAACAGCATGCGCAGAAGGCGATCTAGCAAATTATTTGGACATCGCCGCTTCATCAAACCCGACGAAACCATCAATGGATGGTTTCTTTTTTTATTCTCTATTTAATGGTTCCCTTTCCTGTTTCAATCCCTATGGCTTTCCGTAATGCCCTGCTGCATTCTAGACGGGCTTACCACCTTTCTTCGTGAACCGATTTCTCTTTCCTGTCCCCGGCTTCCCTTCCTATTTCCCCTTTACCCATGCGCCATTCCTGCATACCTCTATTCCTCACATCATGCCGCCTGGTTCGGGTCATTTTTCAGGCTTCTTTCCAGACCACGACAGACATCCTTATCGTCTTCGCCATCCTCCAAAGGCAGGTTCCCTCCTTTGTCACCTTTCCTCCGCGTACACGCATGCTCGTTTTGTCCTTGTAGAAAAACCTCACAATCTGACAGAAAGAAATAATAAACCTTCATTTTTCATGCTTTCCTATTGCGGATTCTGAATCCGTAAACGAACACATCCTTTCTTAATCCGGCAACCTCGCAATAAGCAGGAATCCTATCTTCTCCTACACCGCAGGAATAGGACCGTTCCACTCCTGTACGCACTCCGCGTAAACTTGTACGCCACGAGGAATTGTGATAGAATATTCATCACTTACCACCATGGTTAATTATCAAACAATTGAATGCACAGATACGCATTCATGCAGATGAAAGTCATCGTATCTTTACTAAGGAGGAATTTTCATGAGTAATCTGGGTCTGCCTGAAAAACAGGGGCTATACAATCCCGAAATGGAGAAGGACAGTTGCGGTGTCGGGTTCATCTCGAACATCAAGGGTGTCCAGTCACACACCATCCTCACCCAGGGCCTTCAGATCCTGAAGAGCCTGAAGCACCGTGGCGCGGTTGGCGCGGACGCCAGCACCGGAGACGGTTCAGGAATCCTCCTGCAGCTCCCACACCTTTTCTTCAGCGAGGAGACAGGAAAGGAAGGATTCGACCTTCCGGAAGCCGGAAACTATGCTGTGGGCATGGTCTTCCTGCCCAGGCAGCCTAACGCCCGCATGTACTGTGAAGGACTTCTGGAGCGGGTCATCCGCGAGGAAGGTCAGCTCCTCCTTGGATGGAGGGAGGTACCCGTGGATCCCGAGGCCTGCGGAGAGTCCGCAAAAGCCACAAGGCCGGTTGTCGCCCAGGTCTTCCTCTCGAGAGGCACCCAGGACAGCGCAGAATTCGAGAAGAACCTTCTTATTATAAGGAAGCGCGCGGAGAAGGAAATCGCCACTGGAAAGAAGCCCTATACAGACAGCTTCTATATCTGTTCCCTCTCCTCACGGACCATCGTCTACAAGGGCCAGATCATGGGCTACAAGCTCGACGAATTCTACAAGGACCTTGCGGATGAGCGCGTCGTGACCGCCATCGCCCTCGTCCACGAACGGTACTCCACCAACACCTTCCCTTCCTGGAAGCTGGCGCAGCCCTTCAGGCAGATCGCCCATAATGGGGAGATCAACACCATCACAGGAAACCGGCACTGGATGAACGCACGTGAAGGCGTCATGCAGTCCGAGCTCCTCGGGGACGACTTCTCCAAGATCCTCCCGATCATCGAGCCAGGCGGAAGCGATTCCGCTTCCCTGGACAACGTCCTCGAGCTCTTCGTCTCCCATGGCCATACCATGGAGAATTCCCTCATGATGATGATTCCGGAGGCCTGGCAGAAAGACACCAGGATGTCCATGGAGAAAAGGAATTTCTATGAATACCATGCACGTGTGATGGAGCCCTGGGACGGGCCAGCGACCATCGCCTTCTCGGACGGTGTCTGCGTCGGCGCCACCGTGGACCGTAACGGACTTCGTCCGGCAAGGTACCTCATCACCGATGACGATGTCGTGATCATGGCTTCTGAGATTGGCGTCATCGACATCGCACCAGAGCGGGTCATCGAGAAGGGTTCTGTCGAACCTGGAAAGATGTTCCTGGTCGATACCGCAGCGGGACGCATCGTGCCCGACGAAGAGATCAAGTCCAGGGCATCCGGACGCAAGCCCTTCTCCGAATGGGTGGAGGCGAACCGGATCGGACTGGCAGACATCGAAGCGCTGTATGACGCGAAGAAGATGGATGCCCATACCCTGAAGAAGAACCACGCGGTATTCGGCTATACCGAAGAAGAGCTGACGAGGGTCATCGCCTACATGGCGGAGAACGGCAAGGAGCCCATCGGCTCCATGGGGATCGATATCCCGCTCGCCATCCTGTCCCAGCAGCCACAGACGCTCTACAGCTACTTCAAACAGAAATTCGCCCAGGTGACCAATCCTTCCATCGACCCGATCAGGGAAGAGCGGGTCATGTCCCTCCTCCAGTTCATCGGCAACCACGGACGGCTCCTCGACAGGATCGAGACCGAAAGGAAGGCGAAGTACCTCCGGCTTGAGCATCCCATCCTGAGCAATCAGGACCTGGAGAACATCCGGAACCTGCATACCAGGGATTTCAGTCCTATCACCATCCCCACCGTA
>DATISI010000147.1:0-8335 GCA_035581745.1 Clostridiaceae bacterium | reverse complement strand
ATCCTCGAAGTTCAACAGAGAACCACCAGGATTTTGCCTTTTCACCCCCGTCGCGGGTATGAAAATGTCGCTATGATGGCGGAGAACGAGGGATTCGAACCCTGGGCCCACCGCCTTTCGAGCGATAGAGGAAAATATGGATTGAAGTCCATATTTTGAACTTCTGAAAAACAGGGTGCGGGATACGTTTAATCGAGTGCTTCCAGCCCAGTCTGCAATTCAGCAATTGCTGGAGCCGCGATGAAAAAATAAAAAGCCTGCCTTCCCTACACTTGTAGAAGACACGCTGACATCATTATCCAAATAAAGTTGGCCAAAGGTTTTTGGTCTGTTAAATCGCGAATTTCAAGTTCCCCGCTATCTGCCTGGCCCTGACGTCAATGAACCTTTCAATCTGGAACCAGTTGGATACTCGCAATACGTTGTGTGGGAGAAGACCTTTGTTGTAGGTGCAGTCAATCAGCAAGACATGGAATCCGGACGCTGCTAGTTCCAGTGCATTTTCAAGGCTGTCTTCAATAAAGAGATCCGCCTGGAGTTCCACCGCTTTTTCTACTTTGTGGTGGCTGCCGAGATGCGTGATGGAGTCCATAGGGATTTGATGTCTATTCAACCACTGCACGCTGACGTCTGTCATCTTCTCTTCCCTCGCGGTGACAAAATGGATGATGTGATTATCGTAAAGGCTGCTGATCACTTCCCGCGCACCAAGCCTGATTTCCGCTTCAGAATGCAGGTATATCCCGTTATGCTCGTAGAAGTCCAGATACACCTCGGGTTCGACTCCGAGAAGCTTATGGATTTCATACTGTGTCACATGTTCAGGCAGAAGGCTGGATCCAAAATATGCATTTGCCCTTTCCAGCCAGTAATACGGCTCTGTGACCGTCCCATCAATATCGATGCAAAGACTAAGACTTTTCAACTCGATCCCCTCCTTTGATTTAATCTGTCTAGATTGTAACATGGCATGCAAGTCACATGTTTATGGGCAGGTTATGCTTAAGTAAAGTTATGGATTTAAGGTTTATAGGAACTCCATCCAATATTCATTTACCTGAAGCCTTATTTGGCATGACATTCGTGGCCAAGATGCATTTCAAATATCATATAAGCCTTGAAATCGGATAACTCGCTAAATGCGTACGAAATGGATGCGTACACATGACTCCTTACCTTCCCTCCAGGGATTGCCTTGCCACCCTTAGCTTTTCTCCTGTCAGAACTTCAGTATTGTTCCCATAAAAACACTCCCCATATCGTAAACAGTTTTTTTATCCCTGTCTACGATATGGGGAGCATACCATGTATCCTATTATCCGGATTACTTGAATTTTTTATTCCTAATGAAAGCTTTATCATTCCGTATGTTACCGTTTCTGTTACCGCTGAGGTGTTTTTGAGCATGAAAAAGTCGCTATGATGGCGGAGAGAGAGGGATTCGAACCCTCGGTACCCTTTCGGGTACGCCGGTTTTCAAGACCGGTACCTTAAACCAACTCGATCATCTCTCCAGATATAGCGACAATTTGTATTATATCAGTGATAAAAAACTGTGTCAACTGATTTTAAAATGAAAGGGAAGGACGACTTGAAAAGACACCTCAGGCCACAAAGGCTCGAGGTGTCCGCATCTGTCTTCTATTCACCCAGCAGGGGCAGAACGATTGGTATGATCCTGTCCATTCTCTTGATTCCATAGTCCATCGGTTTGACGACGAAGTAAGGGATGTTCTTGTCCTTGAGGTCAGCCTCGATCTTTTCCTGGTTCAGCATGACTTCAGGGGAGATCATGACCGCATCCGCATCATCGAGGGATCCGAGATAGGTCCTGTCATCGGCATAGGTCCATTCAAAGGGGATGTTGTTCTTGACGTTATAATCCTCGGCTACTCTCCTGAAAGATTTCGTCTGTCCGGTTTCTTTGCATATGACCAATACTTTCTTCATACTATTCTCCTTTGAGCTGTAATAGAATCATCATCCTTATTATACTACTTTTCCTCCTGCCTCAATCATGAATAATCCATCAGGATATTGTTAACTATTTTGTGATGACCTCACGGTTCTTGAGGTAAGGCCTCAGGACTTCAGGAATGGTGATGGATCCGTCCTCGTTCTGGTAGTTCTCGAGGATCGCCGCGACGGTCCTTCCGATGGCGACACCTGAACCGTTCAGCGTGTGCACGAACTGCGGCTTGTCCTTTGGGGTCTCCCTGTACTTGATGTTGATCCGTCTTGACTGGAAGTCCTCGAAGTTCGAGCAGCTTGAGATTTCGACATACCTGTTGTAGCTTGGCATCCAGACCTCGATATCGAACTTGAGCGCCGCTGTGAATCCAAGGTCGCCCTTGCATATCCTGACGATCCTGTAAGGGATCTGGAGGCCGCTGAGCACCTTCTCGGCATCCTCCACCAACTTGTCGAGCTCTTTGTAGGAATCTTCCGGTTTGGTGAACTTCACGAGTTCCACCTTGTTGAACTGGTGCTGCCTGATCAGGCCTCTGGTGTCCCTTCCTGCAGATCCGGCTTCAGCCCTGAAGCAGGCGGAATACGCGACGTGCTTGACGGGAAGGCTGTCGCCTGGAAGGATCTCATCCCTGTACATGTTGGTGACCGGAACCTCCGCAGTCGGAATCAGGAAGTAGTCATCGTTTGTCTTGAAGGCATCCTCCTCGAATTTCGGAAGCTGTCCTGTCCCGGTCATCGAGGTCCTGTTGACCATGAACGGCGGGAAAATCTCCTCGTAGCCATTGTCGGTATGGGTATCCAGGTAGTAGTTGATGATCGCCCTTTCAAGCGTCGATCCCATCCCCTTCAGGATGGTGAACCTTGAACCGGTGACCTTTCCGGCACGTTCGAAGTCGAGGATATCGAGTTCTGTCCCAAGGTCCCAGTGGGCTTTCGGTTCGAAGTCGAACTTCCTTGGCTCTCCCACGCGCTTCACCTCGACATTGTCCGCGTCGGTGTCCCCTTCAGGCACATCCTCGTGGGGAATGTTCGGAAGTCTCATCATGATGAAGTCGATTGCCTCATCGATTTCCTTGACGCGTGCGTCCATCTCCTTGACGCTGTCCCCCAGGGTCTTCATCTCCGCCATGATCGGAGCGACATCCTGTCCAGCCTTCTTCATCTTAGGGATCTCTGCTGAGACCTGGTTGCGCTGTGACTTCAGTGTCTCCACCTTTACAAGGGTTTCCCTTCTTTCCTCATCCAGGGTGACCACCTTATCGATGTCATTCACATCCACGCTCTCTCCGCGGTTGGCCATCCTCTTCTTGATTTCCTCTGGGTTGCTTCTGATCCTTCTGATATCTAACATGTCATTTTCCTCCATTTTTTTATTTGGACGGTCTCTCCCGTCCTCTTCCTGTTCCCCTGTCCCTGTTCCTGTCCGGCTCCGATTTTGGGGTACAAAAAAGAGCCATCTCATCCGAAGGGACGAAATGACTCGCGGTGCCACCCTAGTTCGATGGCTTTCGCCATCCTCATTCAAAATTTAACGGTTTCCCGTACTGCTCGTCACAGTCCCTCCGAGGTGGATTCGCCCAGTCAGGATACAGATTCGCACCAGCCATCTGCTCTCTTTACATCCTCTTTCAGGGGTACTGTCCTCATCAACGGTTGATATGATGTTTGATTAGATTATATCCATATTAGGGACAAAGGTCAACTATCCGACATTTTTGGTCGCGATGATGTCCACCCCTGAATTCAGGATGTTGCTGCAGATGATGTCTCCGCTCCGGACCGGAGGGCCCACGTAGATCCTCGACAGCACCTTGGAGCATTCGACGAAGAGGTCAAGGTCGATGGGCTGCGTGCTTTTCACCGGCACCATGTGGATGCTCGGTGATCCTTTTATCCGGATGACGCTGGTGTAATATTCCTTCCTCAAGATATCCCTCCTTCTACATCGAGTCGAATTCTTTGATACGGGATGCGATGACCTGTGAATTCTTCCTGTCGTTCATGATCTCCATGGGGTTCTTGTCCAGTTCCCTCGCGAGGATCCTGATGACCTTCGTCAGACAGTAGGAGCCCTGGCATCGTCCGAAGACGATCCTCGTCCTTCTCCTCACACCTTCGACGGTCCTTGCGCCAAGGGGCCTCCTGATGGAGTCCACAATCTCGCCTTCCGTGACATTGGAGCAGAGGCAGACGATATTCCCGTATTTGGGGTCGATCCGGATCAGCTCGTTCCTCTCCGCGTCAGACATCTCGCTGAAACGGTAGTATTTCCTGACCTTGGACTTGAAGTCCTTGACCGGCTTTGCCTTGAAGTGCCTGACCACGAGGCTCACCGCCTCTTTGGTCAGGGAGGTCACGATGGTGTCGACCGCCTGGTGCTTGGCCTGGATGTTGATGTATCCCTTCTCCTCGAAGTCGTCCTCGATGAGGATCGGCTCCTTCCAGAAAAGGTTCTGGTTCAGGATATCCACCCTTTCTGCAGGGAAAGGCCCGAGGACACCCTCGACCTCCTTCTTCACCTGGCTGAACTCCTTGCGTGACGATGTCCTGAGCGATGCGACCAGCTTGTTCGTCGAGCTTGGAAGCAGCGTCACCACCTCACCGTTCTCCTTGTACTTCGTGATGATGTTCCGGATCTCGTTCTTGAAGTCCTTCTCGATCAGCATGTACTCCAGGATCTGGTTCGTCTGTGTCACGTTCTCTTCCGGCTTTATGCTGTAACGGTCCCCGAAGGTGGTGTTCACCACCACCCGGGACGTGTACCTGTTCTTGTTGGTCGTGATCCTCACGCCTCCCCGGGCCTGGTTTTGGATATCCAGGACCTCTTCCTCGAGGCGGAAGCTCACCCCATTGTCATACGCGACTTCCGCCATGGCTGTCGCATAGTCATAAGGTGCGATGACGCCGGTGTTCTCGGAATAGATGATGTTCCCGTTGTCCTCCCGGATCAGCGGGTTGCGCCGGATTGCCGACTTCTCACTGAGGAGGGTGATGCCCTTGATGCCTCTTTTCACGGCACGTTCATAGACTTTTTCCGCATCCTCCCTGTTCCTGTAGACCGTGAAGGAAGGGACCCTCTGGTAGAAGACATGGAGGTCCTCCGACAGCCTGTCCAGTTCCTTCGCACTCTCCTTGATCCTTGCGAAGACTTTTTCGTCATCCTCGTCCTTCCCATCCAGGATGAGCGAGGAGTTGAAAAGGGCGACATCCTCGGCGATGTCGAAGTTCTTCTCAATGACAGCGATATTCAAATTGTACTTGCAGAGCTCATAGGCCATGGAACAGCCTACAAGCCCTCCTCCGAGTATCACGACATCATAATCCATAGTATCCTCCTATTGCTGCTGGAGCTCTGCGATGACTTTCCCAAGCTCCTCGATCAGCCTTCCGTACTCTGCCCAGTCTCCTGCACGCTGTGCGGCGAGGGCCTGGTCGTAGAGTGTCCTGGCCTGTTCTGCGAGTGTCCTGATCTCTCCTGGAACTTCCTCACCAGGCGTTCCCGGTGGAACCTCGGTGCCCGGCTGGCCCGGGGTGCCCACAGTGTAACCGAAGAGTTCGGTCAGCGCGAGGTCCAGGGACTGTGCGATGACAATCCGGTCATCATTGGAGACGATGATCCGCTTCACTTCCGGGATGGCGTTGTCTCCCTCGGCGACGAGGTAGAGCGGCACCACATAGAGGAGCGAGGTCTCGATCGGGGTGATGACGATATCCCCGAAGTAGACGGTGGACCCGCCGGTATCCAGGAGCGTCAGCTCCCTGGAGATCTCCGTGTCCTGGTTCAGCTTGTTCCTGAACAGGTACGGGCTGGATACGGTCTTCTGTGGTGGGAACCGGAATTCGATGAGTTTGCCATAGTTCTCCCCATCCATCCTTGCACTCACCAGTGCGACCATGTTCTCTTTTCCCTTGATCGTGTAATACTCGGTGAAGACAAGCTCGAGTTCATCTTCTCCTGGGAACCTGGTGAACAGGTTATAGGCCTCGCTGACCATCTTCTCCTCGCCACTGGTCTGCGTGGTCTTGGAACGTTCCCAGATATCCTCTCCATTATAGAAGACATTAGGGTCCGTGACATGGTAGCGCTCAAGGACGCTTGTCTGGTACGTGAACAGGGCTTCCGGATACTTGATGTGTGACCTCAGGTCCTCAGGCATTTCGGAGAGGTCCTTGAAGAGGCCGCCGAAAATCTTGTTGTAGCTCAGTGCGATGGGGTCTGTCGGGTCGGAGAGGTAGAAATCCACCTGTCCGGTATAAGCATCGACGACAGCCTTGACGGAATTACGGATGTAGTTGAATCCGTCCATGGTCTGCGCGTAGGGATATCTGTCTGAAGTGGTATAGGCATCGATGATCCAGGACAGCTTGCCATCCGCGATGACAAGATACGGATCGGAGTCATAGGAAAGGAAAGGCGCGATCGAGGTCACCCTGTCCACCACGTTCCGTTTCCTGATGATCCTCGAGTCGTTGTTCACGATGGAGGAGATCAGGATCTTGGGCTCGCTTTCGACGACCGCATAGAGGAGCTTGTTCAGGAGGTTCAGCTGGATCCCCGCCGTTCCCGTGTATCGGTACGTCTGGTTCTCTCCGCCCCTAGGGTAGTCGAATTCCTCGATGTCGCTGTTCACGATGACATAGTCAGACGTGAGCTCGCCGAAGTAGATCCTCGGGTCCTCTATCGGGATATCCGTGCTGTTCGTGGTCGGGATGTCCTTCATGAGGAAGCTTGGCTGACCCTGGCTGGTCACCGTGGAGGCATCGCTCATGACGATTCCATAACCGTGCGTATAGAAGAGATGGATGTTCTGCCAGGTCGCCGGATCGATGATCGCGGTGTCGATTTCCCTCGCGGAAAGGAACACCTGCTTCTTCTCTCCGTTAATGACATACCTGTCGATATCCACATCATTGAAGTCATAGTAGTAACGGATGACCTGTGTCTGCTGGATGAATTTCAGCGACTGGTCGTAGGAATTGATCTTCACGCTGTCGATGACATCCTTGTTGGCTTCCAGCATCTCCCCACTGAACGTGGTGTCTGCCGCGAAGTTCTGGATCTCGATATCTGTCAGGGAGAAAGAGGTCCTCGTCATATCGATGTTGTTCTTGATATACGGCCTTTCCCTCTCCAGCTGGTTCGGATTGACGATCAGGGACTGTACACCGACGATGGCGACTCCCCTGACGACATTCAGGACGAGAAGGACAGCAATGGGCAGGACGATGAACCGCACACTTCTCCTATAGATGCCATAGAAGACGACGAAGGCGGCAACGACGGAAGCGCCTGCGAGGATATAGAGGAAGGGAAGGTTCACCTTGACGTCCGTGTAGCCAGGTCCGAAGACCACCCCACCAGGATTGTAGAGAATCTCGAAGGTGTCGAGATAGTAGCTCACACCGGTAAGGAGCAGCAGCAGTGCCGCAAGGACAGCGAGCGGCTTGCCCGCGAACTGGATGAATCCGTCCTTGATGATGTTGATGTACCCTCTGACATCCCGCATGTCGATCCTTCGGACGTTAGAGGTTGTGGAGATGGCCAGGTACACCACGACGGTGACAATGCCGATGACCACGATGATGGTCCTCGAAATCGAGACCAGGAGCTTCAGCAGCGGAAGCCTGAACATGTAGAAAGAGATGTCCCGTCCAAAGATCGGGTCAGCGATATTGAAATCCACGCTGTTCAGGAACTGCAGGATGACATACCAGTAGCTCTGCGCGATATTGAAGGAGACGAAGAGGAAGAACAGAGCAGAGGCGATATAGAAGATCCTGTTCCTGTTTACGATCTCCTTTTTCGATTTTTTCGGGAAGACGGCCGCATCATACTTCCTCGTGATCCCTCTATAGTAGAAGAAGGAGATGAGGTAGAAGATAAGGAAAATCGGCACGATGAGCGCGACCACCGCAATGGCCCTCGTGAGGAAGGTCCTGGTATAGCCTACTTCCGCGAACCACTGGAGCTCCGCGATGAGGCTTGCCGAGGAGAGGAGGATGAATAAGAGCACTCCGATGGCGATGAGGATCTTATATCCGGTTTTGATTTCAATCTTGTTATTCATACGATACACCCTTTCCATGGAATCCTTGATGATTCCATTCTGTCTTCTTATGGGTATGCCCGGCGGACCGGGCTTCCTTAACTTTGGTCATCAGCTTCCTTCAGCCGGATGAGCGCCTCCCTGTATGCAGGACCTTGCTCTGGCTTCGCGATCAGTTCCTGCAGGTTCCCGTGATGGTCGGAGACAACGCTGTAGAACTCGGGATGGGCCGGGAAAACGCTTCGCTCCTCCAGGATCCTTCTCCCCCTTTCCGGATGCCGGAGATAGGAGGCGATGAAGGAGACCTTCTCGTAACG
>DATISI010000146.1:0-2640 GCA_035581745.1 Clostridiaceae bacterium | reverse complement strand
GCACAGTAGATGGGTAGTTTTTTACGGATCGACCAGGTACGTGACCAGGTCTCCAAATCAGAAGAGAAGATTGCGAATTATATCATCGCGAACGAGTCCAAGATCCCCAAGATGAACGTCAAGGATTTCGCGGACAGTGTTGGAACAAGCTCAGCGAGCATCGTGAGGTTCGCGAAGAAACTGGGCTACAGGAGTTTCATCGACTTCAGGCTGAGCTTCCTCGAATATCTTAAGGAAAGTTCAGGAGAGCCTACGGTCTATGAGGCGGTGAAGAAGAACGACACCACATCGGACCTGATCCAGAAGATCGGGACCGGGAACGCCCAGGCCATCCTGGACACCATCAAACATCTGGACCAGAAGACCATCGAGCTCGCAGTAGACGAGATCCTCAAGGCGAACCGGATCTTCTTCTTCGGCGTCGGACAGTCCGGCCTTGTCGCAGAGGACTTCCAGCTGAAGCTCATGAGGATCGGAAAACACACGGAGTTCTTCAAGGATACCCACAGCCAGCTTTCCGCATCGGTGCATCTCAGGAAAGGCGACCTAGCCATCGGAATCTCCAACAGTGGAGAATCCATAGACGTGGTCAAAGCCCTGAAAAAGGCCAAGGAAAGAGGCTCCTCCATCATCACGATCACGAAGCTTGGAAGGAACCCTGTATCGGACCTCGCAGACCTTGCCATACGCACGGTAGCTGAGGAGAAGAACATGAGGACCGGAGCCATCGTTTCGAGGATCGCGCAGCTGACCATCGTCGATATCCTTTTCGTAGGTGTCGCGAAGAACAGTTTCGACTCCATCCAGAAGGACATCCATGACACCAGAGCCATGGTCGAAGACTTCAAGGTCTCGAAATGACACGTTGTCTCCGAGGGGATGAAGCACATCCCAATGTGAGGACAGCGCAATAATAGAATCACAGATATGACACCTGAGGAGAGCCATAGACATGGCACAACCAGAAGGTGCACTAATAAAAAACCTCCAGATGATTGAAAACCATCTGGAGGTTTTGTCGATTCGTCCTTCTACTCGAAGCAGGTGACTACCGTGAGGTCTGGATGAAGCTGCAGGATCGATGCCGGAACCTCAGGGGTGACCGGTCCGAAGAGCGCTTCCTCAAAGATGTCCTTCTTGTCCTCCTTGTTCACGATGAGGAGGACTTTCTTCGCCTGCATGATGGACTTGATGCCCATGGTCAGTGCCTGCTTGGGAACCTCGTCGACACTGTCGAAGAAGACCTTGTTCGCCTCTATGGTGCTTGGCTTCAGGTCGATGCAGTGGGTGGTCTTCTCGAAAGCCTCACTGGGTTCGTTGAATCCGATGTGGCCATTATGTCCGATGCCCAGGAGCTGCATGTCGATTCCGCCAAGGGAAGCGATGAGGTCGTCATAACGTCTGCACTCCGCATCGAGGTCTTTCGCCTTGCCGTTCGGGACAAAGGTCTTTGACTTGTCGATATTCACCTTGTCGAAAAGATGCTCATTCATGAAGAAGCGGTAGCTCTGCTCGCTGCTTCCGTCCAGTCCCACGTACTCATCGAGATTCACCGTGGTCACATTGGAGAAGTCGATATCCCCTTTGTTGTACCATTCCACGAGCTGCTCGTAGGTGCCCACCGGTGAGGACCCTGTCGCGAGTCCCAGCACGCTGTAGGGATAAAGGATGACCTGTGCCGAGATGATGTTCGCTGCCTTGCGGCTCATATCCTGATAGTTCTTTGCCTTGATTATTTTCATGGAAAAACCTCCTTAACACTACTTTTTACCGTAGTCTATCCACCTACTATTATACCTCTAAATCGCTGTAGATTGGGCCATTTCCCTATCTTGGAAACAGATTCCAAAGATTCCTGCTGCCATAGAAACTTGTCCTTCCGGAGCGGAAATTTCCATCGTTCATCCAGCGGGACTCGTTCCATGATACGGTCATTTTCACGAAGAAAGCTAACGTCTCATCTCCTGCACAATCCATGTACGGACCATTTCCGCCAGGTCCTCATGCCCCTTCCGGTCCAGGTGCATATGGTCCTCCTTTCCAAAGGACACCCTGCCCTTCATATCGAGGAAATCCAGTCCTTCCTGCGTACAGAGCACCCTCAGGTATCCGCCAAGCTCCTCCGATTTCTCGCTGCACCCCTTTCCCATGGCCGGGAAGCTTTCTGTCTCCACGTATCGGATTCCTATTGGAGGTGGCGAGATGACAAGGACTCTGGGATTCCCTTCGTTCCTTCCAGCAGGCGCATTCCGTGCCTTCATCGCGACCCTCACGACACCTACCGCGATGTTGTACGCCGTCAGGGAGAAACGTTCCTTGGCATCATTGGTGCCCAGCATGATGATGACAAGCGCAAGCGGACTGTGGCTCAGGAGACAGGGATGGATATAGTCAAGTCCCCTCGTCCCCTCATAGAGCGGATCCTCCATGACAGCGGTCCTTCCACCAAGTCCTTCCGATCTCACCTCATAGTCTTCCCCCAGCCTTTCCTGAAGAAGGTCCGGCCAGCTCTGTCCATTCTCGAATCTTCCCCCGCTTTCCGCATCATAACCCCAGGTATTGGAGTCACCGAAGCATACGATCCTCTTCTTCATCTTTCCTGCTCTCCTTTCATGGTTTCCATAGGGGTGTCCATCTTCG
>DATISI010000145.1:0-8443 GCA_035581745.1 Clostridiaceae bacterium | reverse complement strand
TATTATCTGGTCAATTCAAATCTATAAAATAAAGGGGTATGAATATGAAAATGAACAAGGACAATGACAGCAATGCGAACGACAGGAACGGCTATGAGGAGAGCAACATGAATGACGGGAACGGGTATGGAGAAGGTGGTGGAGAGGACAGTAAAAGCAGCGGACATGGCCATAAAGGGATGATGAAGCACGGCATGGGCATGATGCTCTGCTGTCTCGCACCAATCCTGATTATTGCCGCAATCCCACTGCTGGGCCTTAGGAGAGGAGGATCCCTTTCGTTACTGGCATCCCTCATCTGTCCCATCGGAATGATGGTGATGATGTACTCGATGAGCAGGATGAACCAGAAAGATGGTGGTTCCGCATCCTGTCATGGAAATGGCACAAAGAAGATCCAGGACGGAAATAGTGCTGAGGATAATGTCCTCTAGCAGGAAATTGGTCAGGGGAAAAGCGAACCTTGTAACGAAATGAGATTTGGGAGGGAAAGTTATGGAATGGATTGTGACAGCGGGAATCTTGGGCTTTGTAGCCTATCGGTTCACGAGGATGGGTAAAGGCGGCTGCTGTGGAGGACATGGAAGCCATGGAGCTTCGCATGGGGGCCACGCCGGAACGAATTCCGCAAAGGATGGGAATCACAGCATGATACATAATGCTGATACGGCAATCGACCCCGTCTGCGGAATGGAAGTGTCGACGAAGGATGCCGTCAGCAGGATTGTGAATGGAGAGACCTTCTACTTCTGCTGCGGAGGCTGCGCGAAGAAATTCGTGGGTTAGCAAGGGGATTTCAGGGAGAAGATGAACCTCATACGATAAGGAAGAGGATTAGGTGTATCTCCATGAAATCTCCATATGAGGCAGATAGGATAAAAGCATGAAGATCTGGACTGGGTGTCATGCAGTCAGACCGGGAATCACAGACATCACGATGTCTGAGGAAGCAAACCTGAAAAGCGGATGGCCCAGTAAGGAAAGAATCAGAAGGAGAACAGCAATGAGAAAAAAGAGTTTGAGCATATTCCTGGTCGTCACCCTTATCATCGGAACAGTATGGGTAGGCGCAAGTCTCGTGGGACGTTTGATTCCGGACAAGGAGACTTTACAGGCCGCTGAGGTCAGGACAGGTGAGGTAGAGGACAGGACAACGGTAGAAACACCGGGGGAACAAGATGACACGATAGGAAAGGAAAGTCCATCGGAAGGGAGTGAACAGGATCCAGCGGGAAAAGCAGCGGACCCTGCTGCGCTTGGTGACAGGCTCCTCCTCATTGATGGACAGGGCGATGTGGAGATTGGGGTGACACTGGAAAATCCAATTCAGGACGATGAGGCGTACCTCGTCTTCAAGACACAGCTCAATACCCACTCGGTTGACCTGGATGGATATGATTATGAAAAGCTTGCGACACTGAGGACGAGTGAAGGTCTGAAGATATCGAAGGGGATCCTTTGGGAAAGACCAGAAGGGGACATCCACCATTTCATTGGATACTATAAAGTTCCCCGTATCATCGATGGAAAGAACGTCGTGACGAAGGATACCACGTATCTGGAACTCCGGATCACGGGTATCGACAATGTGGAGGACCGGACATTCAGATGGGAGAAAGATGTCCTTGACCTGATTCCGGCCATCTGATCCCGTAAGGGAGGAGAGAGATAGCATTGGCAAGGATTTTGAAAAAAGAGAACAGATGCCTGGAGCGGCTGGAGATGGCTAATGACAACCTGGAAGACGTGATCCGGATGGTCGAGGACGGGGTACCCTGCATGGAAATTGTGACCAGGATCACCGCGGTCCAGTCCGAACTGAAGAAAGCGAACCAGGAGATTCTGAAAGGATATCTCTCCCTGACTGTCACCAGTCTCATGCAGGAAGGGGACAGGGACAACAGCATTCCGGAGATGATTGACATCATGGGAAGGATCCTGAACTGAATGGAAAGGTGCTTCTTCCCGATTGTGGGACATGATGGGCACCATTTGTGAAGAAGACATCAGGTAAAGACAAAGAATGATCATAAAAGAATGATGGACAGCAATGAGAAACCAAAGAAGAAAGGACAGCCGTGTGTATGCCTGATACAGGATTAAGGGGCGGAAAGCACACTCATGGAGAAGGGACAAACTCCATAGACAGGATCCCGGAAGCAGGCTCAAACGAAAAGGAGCCTTGAAGAAATTTGATGAAAAGAAGGTATGTTTTATGAGTATGAATCAGGAAACTTTAAATATAACCGGGATGTCCTGCGCATCCTGTGCGAAGACCATCGAGAAGCATGTAGGGAAGACCAAAGGCGTTTCGGAGGCATCCGTGAACTATGCCACGGAGAAGCTGAGCGTGCAGTTCGATGAGGAGCTCGTCTCTCTCGACCACATCATGAAAGTCGTCAGTGACGCGGGTTACTCCGCTGAGAATGTCAGAAAGGCCAAGTCGGTCATCATCCCCATTGGAGGAATGACCTGTGCGTCCTGTGCGGCAAACATCGAGAAAGCCATCAAGAAGCTTTCAGGCATCGAGTCTGTGAATGTGAACATCGCGACGGAGAAAGCCTTGGTGACGTATGATCCGGAAGTCACGAGGATCTCTGAGATCAAGCAGGCCATCCAGAAGGCCGGCTACCAGGCACTTGTCGTGGAAGCGGGAGACAAATCGGATGCGGAGATGGACAGGAGAAAAAAAGAGATCAGGACGCTTTGGAACAAGTTCATCATCTCGATCATCTTCACAGTCCCCCTCCTCTACATCTCCATGGGACATCTTTTTGGGATTGTGCTCCCGGACCTTATCGATCCTATGCACAATCCACAGAACTTCGCGTTCGCACAGCTGTTCCTCAGCATCCCCATCGCGATTGCCGGGTACAAGTTCTACACCGTAGGCTTCAAGTCCCTCTTCAGGGGAACGCCTAACATGGATTCCCTGATTGCCATCGGTACCAGTGCGGCGTTCCTTTACGGACTGCTCGCCGTGTACCAGATCATGAATGGCAGGCTGGAATATGCCCAGGACCTCTACTTTGAGGTCGCCGGTGTGATCATCACCCTGATCCTTCTCGGGAAATATATGGAAGTCGTCTCGAAGGGCAAGACCTCGGAAGCCATCAAGAAGCTCATGGGGCTTGCGCCGAAGAACGCCGTGGTCATCCATGGCGGACAGGAAGTGGTCCTGCCCATCGAAGAGGTGGAAGTCGGGGACATCGTCCTGGTGAAACCTGGCGAAAGGGTTCCTGTGGATGGAACTGTGACAGAAGGCTACTCTTCTGTGGATGAATCCATGCTGACGGGGGAGAGCATCCCTGTTGAGAAGAAGATCGGGGACCGTCTGGTGGGCGGAAGCATCAACAAGAACGGACTCCTGAAATTCAGGGCGACAAAAGTCGGCAACGATACGGCGCTCGCCCAGATCATCAAGCTGGTCGAGGACGCCCAGGGTTCGAAAGCCCCGATTGCGAAGCTCGCGGATATCATCTCCGGTTACTTTGTTCCTATCGTCATGGTGATCGCCGTGGCGGCGGGGATTGGATGGTACCTCACTGGGGAATCCGCCATCTTCTCCCTGACCATCTTCATCGCGGTCCTCGTCATCGCCTGCCCTTGTGCGCTCGGGCTCGCGACCCCAACCGCAATCATGGTGGGAACCGGGAAGGGTGCTGAATATGGTGTCCTGATCAAAGGTGGCGCGCCACTGGAGACTGCCCACAAGATCAGGACCATCGTCTTCGACAAGACGGGTACGATCACTGAAGGGAAACCAGTCGTCACAGATGTCCTGACACGCGACGGCCTGGAGCCGGACATGCTGCTGCAGATTGCCGCGTCTGCCGAAAAAGGGTCGGAGCATCCGCTGGGTGAAGCGATCGTCAAAGGTGCGGAGGAGAAGGGCCTTGCCTTCCTCAAAGTGGATGAGTTCCAGGCCATTCCAGGATACGGAATCGAAGTTGTCATCCTTGGGGAGAAAGTCCTTCTTGGAAACAAGAGGCTGATGGACCAGAGAGGGATAGCAATCCCATTCCAGCGTGAATCCGACAGGCTCGCGGGAGAAGGGAAGACACCGATGTTCATCGCCATGGATGGCATCATGGCAGGAATCGTCGCTGTCGCAGACAGACCGAAGGAGAGCAGTGCCCGCGCAATCGCGAAGCTGCATGAGATGGGCATCAAAGTGGCCATGATCACCGGAGACAATGAACGTACCGCGCAGGCCATCGCGAAGACCGTAGGGATCGACATCGTCTTGGCGGAGGTGCTTCCCCAGGACAAGGCCAATGAGGTGAAGAAGTTGCAGGGAGGCGGGAATATCGTCGCCATGGTCGGTGATGGGATCAACGATGCGCCCGCACTGGCACAGGCCGATGTGGGAATCGCCATAGGCTCCGGTACGGATGTCGCCATGGAATCAGCCGACATCGTCCTCATGAAGAGCGACCTCATGGATGTCGTCACCGCCATCCAGCTCAGCAAGAAGACCATCAGGAACATCAAGGAGAACCTGTTCTGGGCATTCGCCTATAATATCGCAGGTATCCCGATCGCCGCAGGTCTGCTCTATGCCTTTGGTGGACCCAGGCTGAACCCGATCTTCGCGGCGGCAGCCATGTCCCTCAGCTCGGTTTCTGTCCTGACCAATGCGCTCCGGCTGAAAACCTTCAAGCCGGTCCTGGATTAGAAGGAAAAGGAGCGATACGCTCGGACGGCATAAGCTATGGTAGGACTTGTTCTTCACGAGAGATGGTGGGATCCTCCATCCTTGTCGGACAGGCCTTGAATGGGAATGACAGGATGGACACGAAGAAGAGAACCTATATGGAATGACAAGGAAACTAAGAAGCTGGAAATAAAAGAATCCTGCACTGCAGGGAAAAGGGGAACAGAGTGAAGAAAATCGTGAGTATTGAAGGAATGACCTGCGGACACTGTGCCGCGCATGTGGAGGATGCCCTGAAGGGGATCTGCGGCGTGGAATCCGTCAAAGCAGACCTGAAGGAGAAACATGCCACGCTGGAGCTTGTCCACGAGGTTGCGGATGCTGCTATTGAGGCAGGCGTGAAGGAAGCCGGATATCGGGCTGTCTCCATTGTATCCGCATAAGGAAGGTATCCATACAGGGTTGAAGGAACGATGAAACTGAATATCGTCTATAGGTTCCGGGGACTGACTCGGGCAGGAGCAGTCCTGTCCGGGCCAGTCCCTTCTTTTATTGGAATGGTTCTGAGAGGTTTGGAAAGGTTTGGGAGGTTTGGGAAGGGGCAGGAAAGGACTTTTGAAGGGGAATGTCCACTCAGGATGTGGATAAAGGGCGTTTAACGTAAGCGTCGCATGCTTTGGGACGGAAGGAGAAACAGGCTGGGGAAATACCAGTTGTTCTTATATTGCTCACAATTGAAGGAGTGAAATATGATAAAATCAAGATATGGGAAAGGGATAGTCTTCCTGCTGATTTTCCTGATGCTGGGCTATGGAATCTTTGCCTTTTACCAGGGAAGCAGGGCTTCTGAAGGCGCCAACATCATCCTGGAAGAGGATGGGGAGGAGATCCTGAGGATAGAGGATTATAGGAGCAAGGTGGAGGGAATCTACCCGTTCCAGTTCCAGAAGGGTGAAGGGGCTATTGAGATCCGTGATGGAAAGGTGAGGATGCTCGAAATGGACAGGCTGATCTGTCCGGAGGGCATCTGCTCGGATACCGGATATACCGACAGCGCATTTAAGTCTATTGTCTGTCTTCCAAACAGACTGATTCTGACCGTAGGACAGCCAGACGCAAAAGCTCCGGACATCATGGGTGGCTAGACGTTCTGCCATGGGGAATAGGATGTATGAGTAGGATGTATGAATAAGATACGAGAATAGCAAAGCGAGGGCTGGGAAACGATGTTTCCCAGGTCATCTGAGCTGATACAATAATAGGATTCCAATCATGGAATCGGGAATGGATGTTCTTTTTTATTCCAGAGGAGGGTATGACAATGAATACAAGGTCTGCAAACAAGGGTCTGCTTGGTGCGCTTATCATCATTGCACTGCTACTGGGCGGCCTGCTTGTCTATGGCGGCTACTACCTCCTCGGACCTGGCCGTGGAATCGTGGGCAATGGGGGGATTATCCCAGGAGCCGGTCCGGTGGTGGATGGGAACCCGCTGAGACTTCCGGAGCTCCTGGAGGACCTCAATCCGGACCCGATGGTCGCGGAATATGTCCTGCAGGCCAAGGAAGGGGAAATGGAGTTCTTTGAGGGGAAGACCACGAAGACTTTTGGATACAATGGAAACTACCTTGGACCGCTCATCCGGATGCGGGAAGGAGAATCTGTCAGCATCAGTGTGGAAAACATGCTGAGGGATGTCACCACGGTACACTGGCATGGGCTCGAAGTTGACGGCGGTCAGGATGGCGGTCCTCACGATGGCATAAAAGTGGGAGAAATCTGGAAACCTGAATTCACGGTGGAGCAGCCTGCTGCGACGCTCTGGTACCATCCTCACCTGAAAGGGACCACCGCGGACCAGGTCTATATGGGCCTCGCGGGTCTGATCTACATCGAGGATGACGTCTCTGACAGCCTGAACCTGCCGAAGGACTATGGAGTCAATGATTTCCCGGTCATCGTGCAGGACAGGAATTTCCGTGCGAATGGCGATTTCGACCATCAGACGAACATGATGGGTGTCGTGCCGGGGGACACGGTCCTCGTGAACGGATCGATCGAACCCTTCGTCGAGGTGAATAGGGGCAAGGTGCGACTGAGACTTCTGGATGCCTCGAACTCTGAGAACTATTCCTTCACCATGAGCGATGGAAGCAGCTTCCAGCAGATCGCTTCCGATGGGGGCTTCCTGGAAGCGCCCGTGACAAGAAGCCGCGTGTTCCTTTCACCGGGAGAGCGTGCCGAGGTCATCGTTGATTTTTCGCAGACACAGGAGGATACGGTCTTCCTTACGATTGGAAGCTTCAAGGTGTTGGAGTTCAGGATTTCGGACAAGGGACCGGATACCACGGAGGTGCCTGAGCGGCTTGCTTCCCTGCCTGAGGTGGATGAAGGGGCTGCAACCGAAGAACGGTTCTTCGAGATGGAGGCGATGGGCATCAGTGGGACCATCAATGGAAAGTATTTCGATATGGAAAGGATCGATGAGGAAGTCACACTGGACGATACGGAAATCTGGACGGTCACGACGCTTGGCGGCGGCATGATGCAGCAGGGGGGACACCCGTTCCATATCCACGGGACCCAGTTCAGGATCCTGACAAGGAATGGAAGGGTACCTCCTCCGGAGGAGAGGGGCTACAAGGATACGGTCTTTGTCGACATCGGCGAAGAGGTGAGGCTCCTGGTGAGCTTCAAACACCAGGGGATGTTCATGTACCACTGCCACATCCTGGAGCATGAGGATTTCGGAATGATGGGACAGTTCATGGTCCGACCGGAAAGCGACTGAGTGGGATGAAAACCTGGAAAGTTGACATTTTGAATGGAGGCCGGAGATGAGTGAATTTGGATTGACGAGGATAGACGATATGCAGGAGGACGGCATGGAGGTTGCGGTGAACTGTCCGCTTTGCGGCAAGGCCGGAGAGCATGTGGAGAGATACACCGTGGCGCATCTGGTGAAAGAGGAACTGAAAGAATCCGTCCTTCATGAGGATGAAGGCTACAGGATCTGCATGAACCCGAAGTGCGACGTGGTCTACTATGGACACGAGCGGACGATCCTGAAAGGACAGGTCAGGGTTCCTGTCTGGTTCAAGGAGGATGCGGAGCCGAGGTACGCCTGCTATTGCAGCAGGATCACAGAAGCGCAGGTCATCGATGCCGTGGTGAACCATGGGGCAAGGAGCATCAGGGATGTCAACAAGGTCACGGGATCCATGAGCCAGCCTGACTGCGAGAAGAACAATCCCCGAGGCGAATGCTGCCACGAAAGCGTCAGGGCGGCGATCACGAAGGGAATGGACATTTTGGAATGAACCGAAAAAACGTTAAAAGCGCCAGGACGGATGTGGCTGGTTAGGCCCATCAGTCCTGGCGCTTCTTTCTTAGCAGTTTTCGTCTTCCTTCCGGATTGATCTTCAATCATGATATGGCCGGGAAGGCTTCATGCTTCAAGGGCTTCGCTTTCTTCATTAAATGCGTTTTCCTCGGCATAAGACACATCCTCCAGGATGCACGGGGGTACTTCATGGCTCTCCTCCATCCACTCGAAGCTGTCATATATTTCATAATTGCAGTGCTCCAGCGCTTCAAGCGGTATACGGAAAACGAAATAGCTGTTTGTTGGTGTAGAGGCTACGAGATATTGGATTCCTTTAGGATGTTCGGCAGAGGGCTTGCTGGTACTGTCCGATAGCCATCTGCCCATGAAAATGACTTTTATGATGTCCTCCCCGTCCCTCACTTTCATTTCAAGCAGGGAGAATTCTCTATGATCATTAC
>DATISI010000144.1:0-1727 GCA_035581745.1 Clostridiaceae bacterium | reverse complement strand
AGATTTCCATGGCAAGGAGATTCCCTGCGTCATCCGTTACAGAATGGTCCGCATTCTGATGGAATGCGCCGCTTCTCGTCAGCATCAGGTCCCCTTCAGAAGTGACGACGCCGAAGAACCCGCGGCCTTCGATGGCCAGATGCAGGTTTCCCGCGGAAGGGATGACCGTTCCCTGGCTGAAATCCGTCTTGGAGAAGATGGCTTTCGACCCGACGCTGATACCGCTTCCTGCGGCGTTCTCCGAGAACTGGACCTGGTTCCTCCCAATCTCGTTCCTGAGGAGTTCGCTGAAGTTCACCTGTTTCTTCTTGTACCCATCGGTGGAACTGTTCGCGATCTGGTCCGCGACGTTGTCCATGACATGCTGTGAGGACTTCATTCCCGTACTTCCAATCCTTAATCCGTTAAACATCTCTTGCCACCCTTAATTCCTTCCAATCTCATTCACCGTCTTCTGCAGGGTCTCGTTCAGGACCTTCAGCGCACGCTGGCTGGATTCGAACTCCCTGGACACTTCAATCATCTTCACGACCTCATCGAGGAGGTTCACATTGGACCCCTCGAGCCAGCCCTGGCTGATCGTGACATCCGCTGCCTGGATGCCTTCCTGCCCTCGGACATACATGGTCTCTCCCCGCATCTCGAAGGCCCCATAGTCGGCGAAATCGACGGTCATGACCCTGAGGTCGCTTCCATTGATATAGCCTTTGTTATCCACAGCGAAATTGTCGTTCTCCACAAAAATCTCCTGCACATTGCCCTGGTTGTCCACACCAAGTACCGGATGGCCGTCCTGGGTGATGAGCCTCTGGTCAGGTCCAACCCTGAAATTACCATTCCTCGTGAAGCCCATGGCACCACCTTCAAGCTGTACAGCAAAGAACCCTTTGCCGGTGAGGGCAAGGTCGGAGAAGATTCCCGTCTCCTTCAGCACGCCCGGAGTGAAGCTGGTATAAGCCTCATCGACCGCTGTCCCGAAGTTGATGGTTCCAAGCAGGCTGGTCTCATTATTGTCCCTTCCCCCTGCATGGTTGTAGACCTCGTGTTCCTCCATCGCAGTCTGGATGAGCTGCTGGTATTTGTATCCCGGCGTGTTCCCGTTCGCGGGGTTCGCCGCATTGTTCTCCTGCTTCTTCTGCAGGACATTCATCTGTCTCGTGACATTGTATAGGCTACGTATGATCATCTTATTTCCCCTCCCCATCGATCTGGACGCGTATCTCTTCAGGATAGACCATCCCGAGGTCCCTCGCCTTCTCCTCGATCCTGAAATTCAGTCCGGAGAGGTATGCGATATTCATCAGGAGCGCACCGACCAGAAGTCCCGTTCCCAGTGCGATGAAGATTTCGGCTCTTACCTTGTGTAGTGCTTCGACAAGTTTTTTAATAGTAAAACCTCCCCTTTCTTCATCCTCGTGACATTCACGATCTCCTGGACGCTCAGTCCCTGCTTCTCATAGTCGGCGATGGCCCTGATGTTGTCTGGCATCGGCTTCCGTCTGCGGATCTCCACAGGTTCTGCCTGCTCCAGGATTCCGATATCCATGGTCGTGAATCCTTCTTCATGCGCAGATACGGCAGGAGACTTTGCTCCGGCGTTATACCCATTGTGAGAAGAATCCCCTTCCTCAAACCGATTTTCCGAACTTATCACCGGCAGCTTTTCTGCTGGTCTGCCGATCACGGCGCTGTTTCTTTCCATGACGTCCGCTTTCCTTCCCTCCTGG
>DATISI010000143.1:0-3845 GCA_035581745.1 Clostridiaceae bacterium | reverse complement strand
CGAATCTGTCTTGTTCATGGGTCTGGTCGCGATAGGGATCTGGTCATGATATGAATAGGGCCTGCCAGGATACTGAGGCTTTGTCAATATGTCGGGCAGGCCAGGATGTCATGAAGAAGTCTCTCTTATTTGGTGTAGATGGATGGAAGGGCTGCATAGACTGCCGCGCACTTCACAAGGTCAGCTTTCCAGGTCTTCTCGTTTGGTGCATGGGCCTGAGCCTCTTTACCAGGTCCGAAGCCGATGCATGGGATATCGAATCTGCCCATGATCGCGACGCCGTTCGTGGAGAAGGTCCATTTGTCGACCTTAGGAGTTCCGTACATGCCTTCATAGGATTCCACCATGGCTTTTGTCGCCGCATGGTCTTCTGGAATGACCCAGGTTGGGAAGTAGGCTTCTGTAGGATAGACAAGTCCGGTCCATGATGGCTTCGCATAGTCGTACATGGTGACGACCGCGTTGTGCTTCTGTACGGAAGGAAGTGCCCTGATCTCTTCAAGTGCCTGTGTGAAGGTCTCTCCGAAGGTGAGTCTCCTGTCGATGGAGATTGCGGACATGTCCGCTACCGCGCATCGGCTTGGGGAGTTGAAGAAGGACTCGGATACCGCGAGGGTTCCTTTTCCAAGGAATGGATCGAAAGCGAGCCTGTCGTTCAGGTCCCTGACTTCCTGGATGATTTCCGCCATCTTGTAGATCGCGTTGTCTCCACGTTCAGGAGCTGATCCGTGAGCGGAAACGCCCTTGACCTCGACCCTGATCTCCATACGTCCTCTCTGTCCTCTGTAGATGTTTCCATCTGTAGGTTCGGTGATGACGACGAATTCCGGTCTGATCTTGCTCTCCTGGATGATGTACTGCCAGCAGAGTCCGTCGCAGTCTTCTTCCTGTACGGTTCCGGTGACGAGGGCGGTGTATTTGTCACTCAGGAGGTTTAAGTCCTTCATGATCTTCGCGCCATAGACTGCGGAGACGATGCCGCCGAGCTGGTCTGAAGTTCCACGTCCGCCGATCTCCTCATCATTCTCATAGCCTGCATATGGGTCGAATGTCCAGTTGGATAGTTCGCCAAGACCGACGGTGTCGATGTGGGCGTCAAAACCGATGAGGGTCTTGCCTGTTCCCATGTAGCCCAGGATGTTTCCCATAGGGTCGATCTCTACCCTGTCGAAATCCAGTGCCTTCATTTCCGCTTCAATCCTTCTGATCACGCCTTCCTCTTCACAGCTTTCACCTGGGATGGCTACGAGGTCTCTAAGGAATTTGGTCATCGCTGGCTGGTAAGCCTCTGCGGTCTCTTTGATCCTGTTAAAATCCATTGTTCATTTCCTCCATTATTTGTTTTATTTTGATTAGCGGCAGCAACGGTCAGGAAGTTCCATCGTCGGGAAGGGACTGGGACATGCGAGGTGCTTTCCTGTGAGGAAAAACCATTTCACGTTATTCATGGAAGTTTTCCTCCGATGTCGATTCCGATGCTGCTGTAATCGTTCTACTCCAGTCCATCATACCATAACAGGAACACAAATCAAGAGAAAAACAGAAAAATATTTAGGTAATAAGAAAATTATTTAGGTAATGCGGAAAGACTGGACTTCACGCCCTGTTTCGAAGAGAATCGGGATAATCCGGAAGGATCGGTATTCGAAGGAAAAATGATGAGGTTCAAGGGGTTTTGGTATTCGTCCTACCTGATTCGTTCCATGCCTGATATGGCTAAGAGTGAGGTCAATGGCGGAGCCGTTCTGACGACCGGGGAGAAAAGTTGGCGGTATCCCACCCTGACCCGGGTCAGATTGACAGTCCCTTAAGGGAGTGATAGGATGGATATGCATGAATTTGGAATATTGCGACAATTGTATCTCTACTCAGAAACCGGGAGGGATGATCATGGAAAAGATATTTGACCTCGTTGTGATTGGAACTGGAGATGGAGGCACTTCGGCAGCACTCGTGTGTGCAAAAGCGGGATGGAAGGTGGCGACCGTGGATTCCCGGGCTTACGGTGGAACCTGTGCCCTGAGGGGATCCGATGTGAAGAAGGTGCTCTATGGGGCGGCGGAAGCCGCAGACTGGGCGCGGAGGATGAAGGGGAAAGGGCTTGAAGGAGAGGTCCGCATCAGCTGGCCCGACCTCATGGGCTTCAAGAAGACCTTCGTGGAATCCTTCCCGGACTATCTGGAGAAGGAATTCGAGGAAGCGGGAATCGAGACTTTCCACGGGATGGCGAAGTTCATCGGCGAGGACCAGGTACAGGTTGGAGAGGACGTCCTGAAAGCAGAGCATATCCTTGTCGCCCCAGGCTCGAAGCCGACGCCGCTCAGAATGGAAGGTTCAGAATTCGTTGCAGATAGTGAGGCGTTCCTGGAGCTGGAGCAGCTGCCTCAAAGGATCGTCTTCATCGGAGGGGGCTATATCTCCTTCGAATTCGCCCACATCGCATCAAGGGCTGGTTCGGAAGTCCACATCGTGGAAATCTCAGACAGACCACTGAAGGATCTGGACAGGGACATGGTGGATGCGCTGGTCAGTCTCTCGGAAGACTTGGGAATGAGCATCCACACGGGTACCGAAATCACCAGGATCGAGAAGAAGGGTGAGGGGTACCTGGTGAAGATAAGACAGGATGGAAAAGAATCGGACCTCGAAGCGGACCTCGTGGTCCATGGGGCAGGACGTATTCCAGACCTTGAGGGTCTTGACCTCGCCGCTGCGAATATCTTAGCGGACGCATCGGGGATCAAGGTCAATGAATACCTGCAGAGCACGAGCAATCCCAAGGTGTACGCAGCGGGAGACGCCGCATCCAATAAACGGACCATGCTTGCCGCCCAGGCGAGCGTGGAGAGTCATATCGCCGCCTCGAACATGATGAAGGGGAACCACAGCGTCCCTGGCTTCCGCGTGCTGCCCCGTGTGCTCTTCACGATTCCGAAAATCGCCTCTGTCGGACTGACAGAAACGGAGGCCAGACAGGCAGGGTATGAGTTCGACACAAGTGTCATTGATACGACGTCCTGGTACACGTACAGACGCACGAACGAACGGATCGCCTCTGTGAAGATCCTTGTCGACAAGAATGAAGGCACCATCCTGGGCGCACATGCCCTGAGCAATGAAGCGGATGAGCTGATCAACCAGTTCGCCCTGGCGATGCAGTTCAGGCTGAAGACCGAGGACATCAAGAAGACCAGCTTCGGATATCCGAGCACCGCTTCCGATATGGTCTACATGATCTGAGAAAAAGACTGACAGACGAGGGGCACCGCTGGACCGGCGGTGCCCTGTTCATGCCCATTGAAAAATCCGATGGGTGCCGGATGAAAAAGGCTGTCGTCATCAGGTGGATCCTGATCAGGGAAACCAGGGATGTTCCATGCTGTGGAATTCATTCTTCCTTTTGTGCATGTCCGTTTACATGGACGTTGTTAATGGCTATGATGGAAGGAAGGGCTGGCAAGGCATTGAAAGGCAATTCGAGATGAAGGGCTGTATGGCATCCAGCTCATGAAGTCATAGGACGAAAAAGTGAAAAATGGGAGAGTGTTGAAGATGATCAAGATTGTAGCGAAATACAGGCTGAAACCGGGGGTAAGGGAAGAATATCTGGAGCTTGCAAAGGAACTGGTAGAGGAGACAAGGAAAGAGGCAGGGTGCCTGACTTATGACCTCTATGAGGACATCACGGAGCCACTTATCCTCGCCATGCTCGAGGAGTGGAAGGATGAGGAAGCCATTGATGCGCATATGGAAAGCGAGCACATGAAGCGGATCATTCCATCCCTTAGGGCTTTGCGTGAAAGCACGGAGATGAACCTGTACAGGGAAATCTTCTGATTATAGGG
>DATISI010000142.1:0-1908 GCA_035581745.1 Clostridiaceae bacterium | reverse complement strand
CCCGGTAGCCCTGGAGCTTATCCGTCGGCTTGGCCGGCCCATCGCAGCGCCAACGGCGAACATCTCTGGGAGACCGAGTCCGACCACCTACAGGCGTGGTGTGGAGGACCTGGATGGAAAGGTCGACATGATCCTTGGAGGCGGCAGGAGCATC
This sequence comes from Clostridiaceae bacterium, assembly GCA_035581745.1. Taxonomy (GTDB): domain Bacteria; phylum Bacillota; class Clostridia; order Clostridiales; family Clostridiaceae; genus Youngiibacter. The sequence continues at coordinate 1,754 of DATISI010000142.1, read as the reverse complement.
GTGGGACTCGAGTCCACCATCGTGGACTACAGCGTCTTTCCACCCAGGGTGCTGAGGCCCGGTTTTGTCACCATCGAGATGCTGAATGAAGTGGACGGCGACATCCGCTACGAAGCCTCCTTCACCCAGGCGGGTGAGGACGAGGGTCCCAAGGCGCCTGGCATGAAATACAGGCATTATTCGCCCAAAGCCCCGCTCATCATCGTCAAGGGAGACAAAAAGAAAGTGGTTGAAAAAATCACGAGTCTGGTGCAGAATTATATAGGAGAAGGCAGGCGTGTAGGAATCACCGGACCTGCTGAACGTAAGGATGCCTATCCCCCTTTTCCGGAAGGGATGTCGGTCTTCATCCCCTTAGGGGATGAGGAGGGAGACAAGGGGAAGGCGAGGGACCTCTTCGAGGTCCTGAGGCAGTTCGATGACCTGGATGTCGATGTCATCCTGTCGGAGGCCGTGCAGGAGCAGGGCATCGGGACAGCGGTCATGAACAGGCTCAGCAAAGCTTCAGGATTCAACATTATCGAAGTTTAAGGGGTGTAGGATGAAAGTATTGTTTGTTTGTACAGGGAACACTTGCAGAAGCCCTATGGCGGAAGTCATCTTCAATGAGGTATACCGGAACAGGCATACGTCGGAATCACGGGGCCTGCACGCCCGTGCAGGAGACATCATCTCCCCGGAAGCGCTGATCATCCTGAACCGTGAGTATGGATACAGCGAGCACCGGGAGTCACAGAAGCTGGGACAGAACGACATCGTGGAGGCGGACGTCATCATCACCATGACCGAAGGGCAGAAGCTGGAAATCGCACACCAGTATGGAAATGACAAACTATACACCCTGAAGGAACTTGCCCATGAGACGGGAGATGTCATGGATCCCTACGGGCAGGACGAACTGGAATATGTCCGGACTTTCAGTGAAATCCGGGAACTGATCACGAAAATAGAGTTATTCAAGGAGGACGACAATTGAAGATAGCAATCGGTGCGGATCATGGCGGCGTGAACCTCAAGAAGACGGTCTACGACCACCTGGTCCAAAAAGGATACGAGGTCATGGATTTTGGTACCCATACGACGGAATCCTGCGACTACCCCGACATTTCGGAGAAGGTGGCTGTAGAGGTGAGGGATGGAAACTATGCCCTTGGAATCCTGATCTGCGGGACCGGAATCGGAATCGGGATCGCGGCGAACAAGGTGAAAGGGATACGTGCGGCGTTATGCCATGACACGTTCAGCGCTCATGCCACAAGGGAACACAACAACGCGAACATCCTGACCATGGGGGAAAGGGTTGTCGGACAGGGCCTTGCGCTGGAAATCGTAGACACCTTCCTTGCTGCGGAATTCCAGGGCGGAAGACACCAGACCAGAATCGACAAAATAACAAATCTTGAAATAAAAGAGATATAGAAGGAGAAGAATAATGAGCAAAGTCACAGAGATCAAACATCCACTCATCCTACACAAACTTGCCATCATCAGAGACAAGAACACGGGGTCCAAGGACTTCAGGGAACTGCTGGACGAGATTGCGACCCTTATGGCCTATGAGGTGACGAGGGACCTTCCTGTCGAGGATGTACAGGTGGAGACACCGGTCTCCATGGCGACCTGCAAGATGCTCTCCGGAAAGAAACTTGCCATCGTTCCTATCCTGAGGGCAGGAATGGGCATGGTCGACGGCATCCTGAAGCTGATTCCTGCCGCAAAAGTAGGGCATATCGGACTCTACAGGGATGAGAAGA
>DATISI010000141.1:0-2773 GCA_035581745.1 Clostridiaceae bacterium | reverse complement strand
CTTCTCGGCAGCACGCCAGATCTGCGCGAATTCCCGTATTTCCTCCGGCTGATCGCCTTTTTTCCGCTCGCCGTCTCCCAGTACACCATCGACTCGTAGAGTCGGCGCCCGTATAGGTAGGTGCCGATCGGCCGCTGAAAGTCAGTCCAGAACGCAAACACCTCGTCATCGGAGATCGACCACTCGAGATTCCCGTGCTCGTCCTCCATGTAACCGTCCAATGATACGTTAATGGGGTAAATCAGTTTAGCCATCTCAATAACGCCTCCAATTTTCAGTTTCCAACTGAGGGGATAGGGTGCGGTCCTTCAGGGCCAATCCCATGCCCTCATGGGTTTTCTTAGCGGAAGGATGCGACATAACCCAATACGGCATTGTATACCAGGCCCACCTGCTGTAACATGGAATCAAGGTCGATATACTGGTGCTGGTCGAGATAGTAGACCACATAGGCCATGACGGCCAGGGTGATGAGGAGCCTCACGGCTGACCTCAGCACTTTAAGCAGGATGAACACGAGGATGATGGCCCCGATCACAATAATGAAATCCATAATGATATTCCCCCGAAATGGTTTAATGTTTATTTAAAGATGGTTCCCTATAATGGGAACAGAAGCGTTATCCACTTTGTCTGTATCATTATAACATCGAGGACTTTAATTTTTGGAGAGAGCGGCCTTATATTTCTTTGAAATATTTGTGGCAGTATGGAAGAATAACCTTAGTACAGCCGTCCAGGCGGGAACGCAAAAAGGAATCTAGTTACGGAGGTGGCCCATGAGGCTTCTTATTATCGAAGACGACAAGCTTCTCGCAGAAAGTGTGGGAGATTATCTTAAAGAGGACTTCACGGTGGATTTCGCCTATGACGGCGAAGAAGGCCTCTACGAAGCGCAGAAGGACATCTACGACCTGATCCTCCTGGATATCATGATGCCTGAGATGAACGGCTATGAGGTCCTCGACGAATTGAGGAAAGAAGGAATCAGCACGCCTGTCATCTTCATCACTGCAAAGGACGGACTGAAGGACAAGATCAAGGGACTGAAGCTCGGTGCCGATGACTACGTCGTGAAACCCTTCTTCAGGGAAGAACTACTCGCAAGGATCGAGGCGGTCCTCAGGCGAAGCGGAAGATGGACGGATATCGGAGCCATCCGGTACAAGGACCTCACACTGGAGCGCAAGACCAAGCGGGTCTTCCTGAAGGACAAGGAGATTTTCCTCCAGGGCAAGCAGTACGACCTTCTCGAGTACCTGCTCTCGAACAAGGACACCATCCTGACAAAGGAGCAGATCTTCGACAGGATCTGGGGCTTTGACTCGGACACCATGGTGAGCGTTGTCGAGGTCTATATCTCGAACCTGAGGAAGACACTGAAGAATTACGGGTACACGCTGCCCATCAAGACGGTAAGAGGACTCGGTTACATGTTCTCCCTGGAGGAAACCAATGAAGAAGAGAAAACATAGGATCCTTCTGGGATACGCCATCATCTTCTGTGTGTTCATCCTGGGCTTCACGCTCAGCATCTTCACCTTTGTCTCAAGGACCCATCTGGACAAGATCGATACGGACCTTGAGCTCTTCAGGACTGCGGTGATCCGGGTATCCGGAAGGAACCTTGAGATGAACATCCCGTTCAACCCCAAGATGGTGATCATCCTCCGAGATGATGAGGGGAGGTTCGATCCCAGGTTCCCTGTCCCTGACTATATCCGTTCCAATATCGAGAATCTGACGCCCAGTGTGAATGACGAGGTGCAGACGGTGGCGGCGGGAAGCTTCCGGTACCGGGCGCTGAAATTCGACACGATCCTTGAGGAGGAGATGCATAATGTGCAGGTCCTCTACAACATCGATGCGGAACTCAATGTCCTGAACAACCTGAAGAAGATCCTCATCAACGGAAGCATCGTCATCCTCTTCCTTGCGCTGGTCATCAGCAACTTCATGGCTGACCTCGCAATCAGGCCATTGCAGGAATCCCTCGAGAAACAGCGGGAGTTCCTGGAGAATGCCTCCCATGAGCTGAGGACGCCCATCACCATCATCCAGAGCAGGCTGGAAGGCCTCCTGAGGGATCCTGAGAAGAAGATCATCGACAAGTACGAGTATATCGAACCGGCCATACGCGAGACGAGAAGGATGTCCAAGATGGTCTCGAACCTCATGGTCCTCACCCGTGCCGATGCCGGCGAAGCCATGGGCGATGTCGAGCAGTTCAATCTGGCTGTCCTTGGTGAGGAGATCGCGGAGATCTACAGGGAGTTCGCAAGCTTCCAGGAGAAGCCATTCACCTACTACCACCATCAGGAAGTCCTGGTGAAGGCGAACCGGGAGAAGATCCACCAGCTGCTCATCATCCTACTCGACAATGCGCTGAAGTATACGGGGAAAGGCGAGAGGCTCGAGCTCCGGATCGAGAACCAGAAGGAGAAAGCGCTCATCCGGGTTTCCGATGAGGGGATTGGAATCAAGGAAGAGAACCTTGACAATGTCTTCATGCGTTTCTTCCGGGAAGACAAGGCGAGGACAAGGACCACAGGCGGAACCGGCCTGGGGCTCTCCATCGCGAAATGGATCACAGAAAGCCATGGCGGAACCATCAGGGCGTACAAGAACCGGGTGAAGGGGACGGTCATCGAGGTGCATATCCCCAAAGAGTACGTGGCAAGGAAAAGGGAAGAAATTTAAGGCATCCCCTTATGGATCAGAGGATCCTCATCCGACGAAGCCCCGCATCAAAATAAGATTGTCATCTATAAAA
>DATISI010000140.1:0-2802 GCA_035581745.1 Clostridiaceae bacterium | reverse complement strand
AAAAAGAAAAAAAGGACTCTCCCTTTGATTCCTCTGCGAGGAATCACCATATTCCCCTATATGGTCCTGCATTTCGATGTAGGCAGGGAAAAATCAATAGCCTCCCTGGACGAGGCGATGCTCAAGAACCAGGAGATCTTCCTGATCCCACAGCGGGATGGCAAGATCGAAAATCCTGAAGTGGAAGACTTATATGAGATTGGAACCCTGTGTGTCATCAGACAGCTCCTGAAGCTTCCGGGAAACACCGTCAGGGTACTGGTCGAAGGCATATCGAGAGGGCGTCTGGTCAGCATCAAGCAGGCCGAACCCAATTTCATGGCCATCGTGGAAGTCCTTGAGGACGAACCCGTGGACAAGGATATCCAGGACATCCAGGAAGAAGCCCTGGTAAGGTCCGTCAAGGAGACCCTGGACACCTACATCAGGCATACCGGCATGATGCCGCAGGAAGCCCTGATCACTTTGGAGGATATCGACAATCCGGGCCGCTTCGCGGATACGGTGAGCTCGTACCTCATCCTGAAGCCAGAAGACAAGCAGGCGCTGCTTGAAGCCCTGAACATCACGGACAGGCTCGAGAAGCTCCTGGAAATCATAAACAAGGAACTTGAGATCGCGAAGATCGAGAAGAAGATCGGATCGAAGATCAAGACCAATATCGACAAGGTACAGAAGGAATACTACCTCCGGGAGCAGCTGAAAGCGATCCAGGAGGAGCTTGGCGAGTTCGACGAGGACACCAAGGAGATCAACACCTACAAGGAGAAGATCGAGGAGAGGAACCTTCCCAAGGAAGCGAAGGAAAAGGCCCTCTACGAGGTCGAGAGGCTCAGGAACAGTGGAAGCTACTCCGCCGAAGGCGGCGTGATAAGGACCTACCTGGACTGGATCCTTGACCTGCCATGGGGCATCGAGACCGATGACTCCACGGATATCATCAAGGCGAGGGAGATCCTCGAAGCGGACCACTACGGACTGAAGGACGTCAAGGACAGGATCATCGAGTACTTAGCCGTGAAGGCATCGAGCAAGTCCCTGAAAGGACCAATCATCTGCCTCGTAGGCCCTCCGGGTACCGGTAAGACCTCCATCGCGAAATCCGTCGCAAAGGCGCTTAACCGCAACTATGTCAGGATGTCCCTAGGCGGCGTCCGGGACGAGGCGGAAATCAGAGGACACAGAAGGACCTACGTGGGCTCCATTCCGGGACGTATCGTCTATGGAATGAGGCAGGCGAAGAGCATGAATCCTTTGTTCCTCCTCGATGAGATCGACAAGATGGCCAATGACTTCAGAGGAGACCCTGCGGACGCGCTTCTTGAAGTGCTGGACGCAGAGCAGAACTTCAGCTTCCGAGACCATTACCTGGAACTGGAGATGGACCTCTCGAAGGTCATGTTCATCACGACCGCGAACACGCTGGAGACCGTTCCAAGACCCCTCCTGGACAGGATGGAGGTCATCGAGGTCTCTGGATACACCTATGAAGAGAAACTGAATATCGCGAAACGCCATCTGATTCCGAAGGTGCTCAAGGAGCACACCCTGGAGACAGAGAGCATCAAGTTCTCAGACACCGCGATCAAATTCCTGATCGACGGCTACACGGTCGAATCCGGAGTAAGAAACCTGGAGCGTGTGCTTTCAAGTGTCACGAGGAAAGCGATCTCCTATATGCTGGAGAACAAGAAGAAGACCATCAGCATCACGCCTCAGATCGTGGAGAAATTCATGGGACATCCGAGGTTCCGATACGAGCAGGCAGAAAAGGAAGACAGACTCGGTGTGGTCACCGGACTGGCCTGGACACCGGCAGGAGGGGATATCCTTCCCATCGAGGTCATGGTCATGGACGGGACAGGAAAGCTCGAACTCACCGGACAGCTCGGCGATGTCATGAAGGAATCCGCGAAGGCGGCTTACTCCTACATCAGGAGCCATTCCAAGGATTTCGAGATCAATTCCGATTTCTACAAGACCAAGGACATCCATATCCATGTGCCTGAAGGCGCGGTCCCTAAGGACGGCCCATCAGCAGGCGTCACCATGACGACGGCGATGATCTCCGCACTTTCCGGAAGGAAGGCGAGACACAATGTCGCGATGACCGGAGAAATCACCCTGACAGGAAGGGTTCTTCCTATCGGTGGTCTCAAAGAGAAGACCCTCGCGGCAAGCCGCGCAGGTATCGATACGGTGATCATTCCGGAGAAGAACAAGTTCGATATCGAGAAGCTGCCAAAATCCATCATCGGAAAGATGAAGTTCATTCCGGTGAAAGAAATCCATGAAGTGGTCCGCGAAGCGCTGCTGGAGGGAAACTGATGATACAGATCAAGTCCTCCGACTTCATCACCTCCGCGGTGAAACCGATACAGTATCCTGAGATGCAGCTTCCGGAAGTGGCCTTTGTGGGCAGGTCCAATGTGGGCAAGTCCACCATCATCAACTCCCTGACCAACCGGAAGAAGCTTGCGAAGGTATCCAATACCCCGGGCAGGACCAGGCTCGTCAACTTTTTCCTCATCAACGGACAGTGTCTCCTCGTGGACCTTCCCGGCTACGGCTATGCGAAGATCTCGAAGACGGAGAAGGCCGCATGGGGAAAGATCATCGAGGACTACCTCATCGCCCGGGACAACCTCAAGAAGGTCGTCCTTCTTGTGGACGCCAGGCACAAACCCACCGAGGATGACCGCCTGATGCTTGATTACCTCCGGTACTACCAGAAGGAAGTCATCGTCGTGGCCACCAAGCTGGACAAGCTGAAGCTTAGCGACATCAAGAAGAATGAGAAGA
>DATISI010000139.1:0-5532 GCA_035581745.1 Clostridiaceae bacterium | reverse complement strand
GGTGATGAATCCGATACGGATGTTCTTACCCAGTGCGATCTCTCCGAGGTCAGTGGATGGTCCGTCTGCAAGCAGCGCGCCCTTCTCCACATATTCACCCTTCTCGACCAGCGGTTTCTGGTTGATGCAGGTACCCTGGTTGCTTCTCTTGAACTTGAGCAGCCTGTAGGTGTCGATGGTTCCTGTGCCTGTCTGCTTGACTCTGATCTCGTTCGCGGAGACATAGACGACGGTTCCTTCGTTGACTACCTTTGGAAGCACGCCTGAATCGGCTGCCGCCTTGTATTCTATTCCTGTTCCGACATAAGGCGCCGTGGACTTGAGCAGCGGTACCGCCTGACGCTGCATGTTGGAACCCATCAGGGCTCTTGATGCATCATCGTTCTCAAGGAACGGAATCATCGCTGTCGCAACGGATACGATCTGTCTTGGGGAGATGTCCATGAGGTCGACGGTCTCTTTCGGTACGATGAGGACGTCTTCCATCAGTCTTACGGAGACCTTGTCATCAACGAACCTGTCGTTCTCGTCAAGTGGCTCATTCGCCTGTGCGACGAGGAATTCATCCTCTTCGTCAGCGGTGTAGTACTTGATCTCCTTGGTGACGATTCCGGTCTTCTTGTCGACGATCCTGTAAGGGGTCTCGATGAAGCCATACTCGTTGACCTGGGCATAAGTCGCCAGGGAGTTGATCAGTCCGATGTTCGGTCCTTCTGGTGTCTCGATCGGGCACATCCTTCCATAATGGGAGTGATGTACGTCTCGGACCTCGAATCCGGCCCTTTCTCTTGAAAGTCCTCCGGGTCCCAGTGCAGAAAGCCTTCTCTTATGGGTAAGCTCGGAAAGCGGGTTCGTCTGGTCCATGAACTGCGAGAGCTGGGAGGATCCGAAGAATTCCTTGACTGCCGCGGTGACAGGCCTGATGTTGATAAGGGCCTGAGGGGTGATGTTCTCCTGGTCCTGTATCGTCATCCTTTCCTTGACGACTCTTTCCATTCTGGAAAGTCCGATCCTGAACTGGTTCTGGAGGAGTTCTCCTACAGACCTCAGTCTCCTGTTTCCAAGATGGTCGATATCGTCGCTTACACCGATACGGTGTGGAAGACCAAGCTCATAGCTGATGGTCGCATAGATGTCGTCCTTCACGATATGCTTCGGAACGAGTCCATGGATGTTCTTCCTGATCTCTTCCTTCATGTCGTCTTCTTCCAGGTTCATGTTGATGATGGAGCGGAGTACTGGGAAGTGCACCATCTCTTTCACGCCTACGCTCCTAGGGTCGAAGCTCACGAAATCCTTCATGTCCACGAAATTGTTTCCGATGACACGAAGTACCTTGTCTTCCACCATGATGTCCACGGTGTTGATGGCGAGGGCATGGATTTCACGTGCCTTCTCCCTGGTGATCTTCTCACCCTTTGCCACGATGATCTCGCCTGTCTCCTTGTTCACGACGTCCGCCGCGGAGATATGGTTCGTGATCCTGTGGACGATGTTCAGCTTCGTGTTGAATTTGTATCTGCCGACCTTTGAGAGGTCATATCTTTTCGGATCAAAGAATAAGGAGTCGATCAGGGACATCGCACTGTCCACTGTAGGAGGCTCACCCGGTCTCAATCTCTTGTAGATTTCAAGCAGGCCTTCTTCCTTCGTGTTGGTGTTGTCCTTCTCCATTGTCGCCTTCAGCCGTTCATCCTCTCCGAATACTTCAAGGATGTCCTGGTCGCTTCCAAGGCCCATCGCTCTTGCGAGAACGGTGACGGGTAGTTTCCTCGTCTTGTCGATCCTTACACTGATGATGTCATTGGAATCTGTCTCGTATTCTAACCATGCTCCCCTGTTCGGAATGACTGTGGAGCCATAGAGCTTCTTTCCGTTCTTGTCCAGATTCTCGTTATAATAAACGCCCGGGGACCTTACAAGCTGGGATACGATAACTCGCTCCGCTCCGTTGATGATGAAGGTACCCTGTTCGGTCATCAGTGGGAATTCTCCCATGAAGACTTCCTGTTCCTTGATCTCTCCGGTCTCGATGTTCTCGAGCCTGACTTTGACTTTCAGCGCTGCCGAGTATGTTGAATCTCTCTCCTTGCATTCCTCGATCGAGTATTTGATGTTCTCTCTGTCTAAATGGAAACCTACGAACTTAAGAACCAAGCTGCCACCATAATTTGTGATCGGATTGATGTCGTCAAAGACTTCATCCAGGCCTTCCTCTAGAAACCAGTTATATGAATCCAACTGGACTTCTATAAGGTTAGGCATCTCGGATACGTCTTTAACCCTTCCGAAACTCATTCTTGTTCTTTTTCCTGTTGGAATTGGAACAGGATGCACCATTAGCATTCACCCCTTATATAAACTAAAATAGCCACAAGACGCAATTCCCCTAAGGACTTTGGTCTTCTGGAAAGTACCGAGTAGAAATATATGGGATTTCGCAAAAACCCTTCTGTAATCGCAAAAATCCCCATTTAATATTTTATCCTACTTATCTCCCTTTTACAAGAGTACAATTTAGTATATTATCACAATATCCGAGACTAGTCAACAACAAACCCCGTATTTCACATTTCACAGACTCTCCCTTTCCACCGATTCCCTTGCAAATCAGTCCAAATAGAAAGGAACTCCCGAAGAAGTTCCTGCTTTCCTAGTTTTTGAATTTTTCATGAACAATTTAACGTTTGGCCACAATTCGTGCGCCAAAGGGTAAAAGGCTCAGTTTCGCGAGCTTGAAGCTCTGCAGCCCGAATGGGATTCCGACGATCGTCAGGCAGAAAATGACCCCGATGACCACATTCACCATGGCGAGCTCGATTCCCCCGAACATGATCCACAGGATGTTGACCACGAGACTTCCAAGGCCCATGCCGTCGAAAGCCACGTCACGTCCGAATGGCGCAAGCTGAAGGTTCGCCATCTTGAAGCACTGCACCCCGATCGGGATGCCGATGATCGTGACGCTCCAGAGCAGCCCAACGAGCAGCCAGAGCATCGCCGGGATGAAACCTCCCAGCACGAACCATATGATATTTCCGATAAAACTCATCATTCCACCTCCTAGGACTATCTTAATGCCCGAAGATGAAAACGGGATTAAAGACAACGTGTTTCCACAAATAAATCAGACGGACTTCATTCCTCCTGTATCCAGACGGACGCGACCTTACGGTCTTCCCATTCTTTCGAAGGAAGCACATTCCATCAGCCCAGCTTCTTCGCCACGATGACCATGGAAAGGGGGATTCCCTGTCCTTCCAGTGCACCGAAGGCGGTCGTGATATCCCGGTCATACTCGCGGAGCTTGATGGTCAGGAGACCATTGTCCCCCATGGCGCTCACGATCTCCCCCATGGAGTGGGCGAAGGAGGTGAAGGTCTCGGAGGAGTACTCCTTCTTCGTCATGTAGTTCATCCCGTCGTTCGCGACCCAGGGCTCATCCTTGAAGTAGGAGTTCGCTAGCCCCTTAGGGTTCTCCGGGTCGAAATTGTCCTCTCCGTTGAGGGCGAACATGTTTGCCATGGGATGCATCTCATGGATGAAGAGGACCCCGCCAGGCTTCAGGCATTTTGCGACCACCTTGAAGTACGCGCCGACATCCTGGAGCCAGGTCAGTGCACCGATGGTGATGAGGCCATAGTCGAACTGCTCCCGGTATTCGTCACCGATCTCCAGGATGTTCGCCTCGACGAAGTTGCAGTCATAGCCGAGTTCCTTGGCGAACCCATTCGCTGCCGCCACCATGTTCGTCGCGATGTCGAAGCCTGTCCCCTTCTCGAGTCCTGCCTTGTAGAGGTTCAGGAGCTCCCTTCCATTATTGGAGGAGAACTGCGCGCAGCTTTTCCCTTTCAGCTCATATTCCCTCAGCTCGAAAAGCAGCTCCGGGTCAAGATAAGGGAATTCTTCCGTCTTCAGCCGCTCTATGATATCGCTGTCAAAATCGTCGCTCCTGTTCTCATAGGCCTGTTCCCAGGCCTTCTTGTTCTTCTCGATATAGTCCATGGTAATACCTTCTTTCACGGAACTGCCGTTCCTGAGTTTTCTTCTATTATAAGCGTATCGGCTGAAATTGAAAAGGAGGCTCCTGGAGGTTCAGCCACGGATACAGGGTCCCTGTAGACGATTCACTTTGCCAGATTGTCGTGGATAATCCTCATCACCCGGTCAAGCTCCACCACATCCATCTGGCCTGGTGCGGATACCCGGCTTCCTATGCTCCCGAAGGTCATGGCGGACCCGAAGACTTCTCCGGTCAGACGGCTGATGAGGCCATCCTGTCCCATGGACATCGTGACCAGAGGTCTCTCGGGATGCTGCTCCTTCATGGTGACCGTGGCATCGAGAAGGGTAAGGACATCGGATTTGCTCTGCGGCATGACCGCGATCTTCAGGATATCGGCACCGGTCTCTCCCATCTTCTGCAGCCTCTGGAACATGCCGTCCTTTGAAGGGGTCTTCCCGAAATCATGGTAGGAAGCGATGACCGCAACGCCTGCTTTCCTGGCTTCTGCGATGATCTCCCTGACCACCTTGTCCTCTGTGAAGGCCTCCACATCGATAAGGTCGACAAGTCCAGACTGGACTGCCGCCACACATAGCCCTGCATACACCTCAGGACGCACGGACAGCGCTCCACCTTCCCTATCGGACCTCAGGGTGAAGAGCAGCGGACGTCCTTCCAGCACCTGCTGAAGGCTCGTGAGGACACCACTGACCTTCTCCCCATCCATGACATCCTCAAACCCATCAGCCCGCCATTCCACGATGTCGACCGGATAGTCCTTCAGTTCCTGTGCTTCCGACAGGATCCCCTCTGTCGTCCCCGCCGTCAGCGATACACAGATTTTCGGGATCCCCTCTCCAATGACGACATCCTTCACTGTCACGATTCTTCCATTCCCTGTATCCATATGAACCTCCATCACGTTAGATTCTCTATTCTCTATTCTCAGTATATACACTGGATGGCATAAGGACAACAGAACTTCTTCTGAGTGGATATCTCAGCATTCCTATCCTTATCCAGACTTCCTACGATTCGCGTCTTTCTACTGTCTACGCCTTTCTGCCCGTATGCTGATGTGGTGCTGTTCCTGATTTGGGGTATAAAAAAACAGGACATTTCTGCCCTGCTTTCTTAGCGTTAAGATTACTTAACTTCTACTGTAGCTCCAACTTCTGTAAGCTTAGTCTTGATAGTCTCTGCTTCGTCCTTGGATACAGCTTCCTTAACTGGCTTTGGTGCTCCATCAACGAGCTCCTTAGCTTCCTTAAGTCCAAGACCAGTGATTTCTCTTACTGCCTTGATAACCTTGATCTTTTCAGATCCTGCTGCCATAAGGATAACGTCGAATTCTGTCTTCTCTTCTACTACTGCTGCTTCAGCTGCTCCTGCTGCTGCAACTGGTGCTGCTGCGGATACTCCGAATTCTGCTTCGCAAGCCTTTACAAGCTCGTTAAGATCTAGTACTGACATTTCCTTGATTGCTGCGATGATTTCTTCCCTTGATATTGCCATTTATAGACACC
>DATISI010000138.1:0-6713 GCA_035581745.1 Clostridiaceae bacterium | reverse complement strand
ATCAAGCGTAATCAAAAAGAGACCGGATTCTCATCGAATCCGGTCTCTTCTGTTCTCTTGTCATGCACTCCAATGGGTCTGAATTTGCGTGTCATAAGGGTGTGATCCATGGAGTCAGCCGGTCACCACACTGCCCAGACTGTCCGCGAATACGTCGAGCATATACAGGCAGGATTCTGCGGTCCTGTTGTCGAGGTCGATATCGGGATTGAACTCCACGAAATCGATGCTCCTTACCTTGCCAGTCCTGATGATGGCTTCAACAAGGTCCTTGCTCTCCTCCAGCTGAAGTCCGTTCTCCACCGGTGTTCCTGTTCCTGGAACAAGGCTCTTGTCCAGGGAGTCGATATCGTAAGAGATATGGATATCCTTAACGCCACTGTCCGAAATCTTGGCCAGAAGTTCGGTGATGATCGCATCCATGCCTCTGGTATGGACGTCCTCGATTCCCCATACATTCAATCCTCTTTCTTCAATCAGCGCCTGTTCGCCATCGTCAATGCTCCTTGCACCGATGATATAGACATTATGGTCCCTGATCTTGGGGACATCATGATAGATGGAGGTGAGGATGTCATGCCCGATTCCCATGGATGAGGACAGGGGCATGCCATGCACATTGCCTGAAAGGGATGTCTTGTCCGTGTTGATATCCGCATGGGCATCAATCCAGATGACCGCATAATCGTCACCAAGGACAGAACTCACGCCTGCAAGCGAACCCATGACCAGGGAGTGGTCCCCGCCTATGGTGAATGGCATCCTTCCGTTTCTCAGGGTATCATCCACTTCCGCTGCAAGGTTATGGCACGTCTCTACAATCTCATCCAAATATTTCATGAGCTTGTCGCTCTTATATTTTTTATCGGGACTTGATACGGGAACATCTACGTTACCCTTATCAAGAACATTGTTCCTGTTGCGTTCAAACAACTCCACGAGTCCCAGCTCCCTGAGCTTGTCCGGACCGTTCTCCACACCCTCTGTGTCACATCCGTAAAAGAGGGGTACTCCTATTACGTCTATCTCCATCTCTTCACCTCCGAAATAATTCAACTCATTATATAACATAAAAACCGCGATTTCTATAAGTTTTATTTGCGGAATGGCTTGAGTATGAAGCGTTTTGAGGCTTTTTATGCAGGATTAAGAGTATATATCCAAAGCTATACACCGTGCTGCTTAGACAGATTTACATAATAGAAAATAAGTAGTCTAATCAGCATTTCCAACATGGTCCGTATCTGTTGTCCCTTATGGCTTATGAATTAAGAACGCATTGTAAATGAACCATTAATGTTTGAGTGGAAATACCAATGCGAAGAATTCAGATAGTATAATTATTCTATCAATCAAAAGGAGTTGACAGACGGATGAAGAACAAGAATTCAAAGGTTTCCATCATCGGAGCGGGCTTTGTGGGTTCGACCACAGCTTATGCCCTGATGCTCGAAGGACTCGTGGAAGAGATCGTCATCGTGGATATCAACAGCTCCAAGTCTCTCGGCGAAGCGATGGATATCTCCCATGGAGCGGCTTTTGTGAAACCAGTTTCCGTGACATCTGGGAGCTATGAGGATACGAAGGCTTCCGATCTCGTGATCATCACCGCAGGGCTCGCACAGCAGCCTGATGAGTCACGCCTTGACCTCATCAACAAGAATATCGCAGTCTTCAAGAAAATCGTACCTGAAATCGTGAAGTACAGTCCCGAGGCTATCCTGCTCGTGGTCTCCAACCCGGTGGATATCCTCTCCTATATCACGTATAAGCTGTCCGGTTTCCCAAAGGAAAGGGTGATCGGCTCCGGAACGGTCCTGGATTCCTCAAGGTTCCGTGCGGGACTTGCGGAGTATTTCGAAATCGATGCGCGGAATATCCATGCCTACATTGTTGGAGAGCATGGGGATTCGGAAATCGCGGCATGGTCCCTGACCAATATCGCAGGCGTCGATGTGGACACCTACTGCAGGATCACAAAGGGTGAGGAATGTGAGATGTCCTTCAAGGAATACATCCCCCTTACCGTGAAACGGGCTGCTTACGAGATGATCAACACGAAAGGCTATACCAACTATGCGGTCGCACTTGCCATCAGACGGATCTGCGAAGCGGTCATCCGGGATGAACGTTCCGTGCTGCCCGTATCGGCACTCCTGACGGGAGAATATGGGATGGAGGAAATCTATATCGGGATTCCCAGCATCGTCGGCGCACAGGGCAATATCCGTGTGGTCGAAGTGCCATTCACGGAATCTGAACTTGAGGCTTTCCAGGAATCTGCGAGGACCCTCAGGGAGATCATCCGGGAATCTGACCTTTCTTCGTGAAGGGGTCTGAAGAAAGCCGCAAAGGACCACATCAAAACAGCCGGGCACCTGCGAAGGTGTCCGGCTGATCTATTCATGTAGAGTATTATGACTGATTAGTTCTTTGTGATGGTGTTGCGGAAGACGGGTGCCGAAGGTCTTGTCTCCATCTTGAAGCTGTAGTTCCCAAGCGCCTTGACGAATTCCTTGATGAAGGATTCCCGAAGGGTTGCAAAGATTTCCTGACTCAGGCCATGAGCTTCGTAATGTGCTTTGTGGACATCTTTCAATCCCAGCCATACCAGTTCATTCTCTTCGGAGGACTCGAGGGTGTTGACCTTGTCGCAAGGCATTCCATCAACGATGACCTGGTCCACGACCGCATAGACATCCTCAAGGGTGTTCACCTGGTACTGGCTCTTCATACGATAGCCGAGTGAATATCCAAATTCCTTGTAGACTTCCTTGATCAGGCTGAAGTTGTCTTTGTCTTCCTCAATTGCGCCTTTGATAATATAGGCAATCCTTTTTTCGTTGGTGACAAGTTTCGATTCCAGCCAGCCGTGTATTCCCTGATGGTCTGTAGCCGTGTCCAGACTGGTCTCCTTGGAAGCTGCTCCGTATTTCTCAATCGCTTCTTCCAAAAGTCCTGTTCCCAGTTCGGGCTTCTTCAGGTCCAGTGCTTCTGCGATAAGGGTTTCGAGGTGTTCGTGAAGATTTATCCTGTTCATCTGAACGAATTGGATAGGTGTAAGTTTTTCTTTCATACATACCTCCGTAAAAATTGTTACACAGTAATTATATCCTATTTAGGGAAGCTGTCAACAAATTGGAAAAGCACAGGGGTGTAACATTTGTTACATACGGGGTTTCCTTTTTTCTGTTATGCTGTGAGGGAAGAATGAAAATCAAATCTTGGGAGGTATAATATTTTGGAAAACACCATGAAGACAAACGAGAAGCTGTTACTGCCTGAAATCGGGGACATGTTCTGTTACCAGTGTGAACAGACCGTCGGTGGAAAAGGCTGTGTGAAAGTGGGTGTCTGTGGCAAGGGGCCTGAAGTGGCCGCGCTGCAGGACCTGCTCGTCGCACAGAGCAAAGGAATCGCATTCTATGCGATGGACCTCATAGGCAAGGGCGTGGAACTGGACAATATGCTTGCTCCATTCCTGTTTGATGCCATGTTCACGACGCTGACCAACGTATCCTTCGACCCAGAAGACCTGTCCGAACTTGTAAACAGGGCACAATCCATCAAGGAAGTCCTGAGGACGAAGTCTGGAATCGAAGGACCAGTCGAGGCTGTGTTCAACGCTCCAGCAACGCTCGCAGAGCAGCTGTCAATGGCGCCTGCATTCAGCGTCCTTGAAGGCAGGGATACCCTAGGCGAAGACATCGTCTCCCTGAGGGAACTCGCACTCTATGGCCTCAAAGGCTACGCGGCATACGCACACCATGCTTTCGTCCTTGGATTCAGGGACAAGGTCGTGGAGGATGCCTTCGTGAAATTCCTGTACCAGTCCACAGACAGGTCACTCACCGTCGCGGACTGGGTTGGTGTCAACATGGAAATCGGTCAGGTGAACTACAGGGTCATGGAGCTTCTTGATGAGGCGAACACGACAAGCTACGGCCATCCGGTTCCTACAAAGGTCAATGTCAGGACGAAGAAGGGACCATTCATCGTCATCTCCGGACATGACCTCAAGGACCTCAAAGACCTGCTTGTCCAGACAGAAGGAAAGGGCATCAACATCTATACCCATGGCGAGATGCTTCCAGCCCATGGCTATCCTGAACTGAAGAAGTATCCTCATCTTGCAGGAAACTACGGCGGAGCATGGCAGGACCAGCAGAAGGAATTCAAGAACCTTCCAGGTGCCATCCTCATGACCACGAACTGTATCCAGAAACCGCTTGAAAGCTACATGGACAGGATGTTCACCTCAGGTGTCGTCCAGTGGCCTGGATGCACCCATATCGGAATGGCTGCGGACGGAAGCAAGGACTACAGCGTTGTGATCGAGAAGGCTCTGGAGCTTGGCGGATTCGAAGCCGATGACAAGGAACAGAATATCCTGGTCGGATTCGGAAGGAATGCCACACTATCCCACGCGGCTGAGATTGTCGAAGGCGTGAAGAACGGAAGCATCAGACACTTCTTCCTCGTAGGCGGATGTGATGGAGCGAAGTCAGGCAGGAACTACTACACCGACCTTGCGACCAGCCTGCCACAGGATACCATCCTGCTTACCCTGGCATGTGGAAAATACAGGTTCAACAAGCTCGAGTTCGGAACCATCGGAAACCTGCCAAGGCTTCTCGATGTCGGACAGTGCAACGATGCCTTCTCCGCAATCAAGATCGCATCTGCGCTTGGCGAGGCGTTCAACGTCTCCATCAATGAGCTGCCACTCTCCATCATCCTGTCATGGTATGAGCAGAAAGCGGTATGCATCCTTCTCACCCTGCTCTCTCTTGGCGTGAAGAACATCAAGATTGGACCTTCACTTCCTGCATTCGTTTCCCCGAACGTCCTGCAGGTCCTCATCGACAACTTCAATCTCGCACCAATCTCCAATGTGGAGAGCGACCTGAACGAGATCCTCGGTGAAGCGAAGTAACCATCAAGACCAGATAGCCTTCGTCAGAACCCCATTCTGACGAAGGAAGGTCATGCCGCAACCGGATCCCCATCTGAGGACGGAAGACCAGAATCTGAAACAGATCCCTCATTTGATTACGAAATCAGTAGAGGCCGTGCAGCTTGATAGCGCTGTACGGCCTTTCTGACGATTGCTCCCGGTATGGAGAAGCGCAATATGAAGAAAGAGGGCTGGTTCAGGACCCGTTCCGGCCATTTCGTGGATAGAAGCTTTTTTCCAGCGGGATGAATCTTTCAACGCGCAACTTGGGGATGCAAAATTGCGATATTTGCTGTATACTTAAAAACTGTAGATTATGAAGAATAAATGGAATCCATAGGATTTGTCATAGGAGTTAACATGAGACTTAGGAAGAAATGGTGGGCAAAGCCCGAAATGGAACTGGATGATAAGGCGATTTTCAATCAGGAAGAGAAGTTTGGCAGGTGGAAGGAAGAGTTCGGGAATGACCATCCCATCCATCTCGAACTTGGATGTGGAAAAGGGCAGTTCGTGGCGAGCCTCGCACAGAAGAACCCTGACATCAACTATATCGCCATCGACCTGAAGAATGAGGTCCTCGTGTTCGCACTGAGGAAAATCAATGAGATGGGCCTCAAGAACGTACGCCTGATCTCGATGATCATCGAGAACATCGAGAAGGTCTTCGCGAAGGATGAGATCGACAAGATCTATATCAATTTCTGCAATCCCTGGCCGAAGGCTTCACACAACAAGAGGCGGCTCACCCATCCAAGGTTCCTGACCAAGTACAGGGCCTTCCTCAGTGATGGGGGAGAAATCTGGTTCAAGACAGATGACGATGAGCTCTTCGAGCACAGTCTGGAATATTTCAGGGAAGAGGGCTTCACCGAGGTCTACCGGACACTGGACCTTGTGAACGCGGACTTCAGCGAGAATGTCAAAACAGAGTACGAAGAGAAGTTCACCGCTTTCGGGGTGAACATCAAATTCGGGATATTTAGGAAGTGATGGGAATGACGATAAATGAGATCCATGCCGACCTGCTGAAACGGGTAAGGAAATATTATGAGCACGCGGACATCATCCACCTCGATGTCCCTCAGGAGGAGGTGGAAATCCAGTTCAACCTGAGCGATGAGGACAGGCGCGGCATCCTGGTCTTCATGGAGGACAATCCGATGTCCTTCAAGGACAGGACGAAAGAGACCAGACGGGATGTGCTGGAGATGGAATACGTCGGAATCCGCTTCGACACGGAAGGGATCTACTTCGGAAAGAGCGGATATGATGATACGGCGACGACCGCATCAGCCTACTATCTCCTCAACGTCTACCTCGACGAGTTCACAGAGACCATCGGGGAAATCCTGAAGACCTATAAGAAGGATTATCAGATGACCTGAATCAGATAGAAACAGACAGACCGCAGGAGTTTTCCTGCGGTCTGTCTGTTTCTATCTGAATGAGGGGATTGGATCAGCCCATCTGGAAGACTTTTTCAGCTTCCGTGAGGACCTGGTCATAGTTCAGCTCATCGCCTGCTTCTGGTACGGATTCGATATAGGTGATGACATTGTCCTTGTCCACAACAAAGGCGAATCTAGCGAGGATTGCAAGCTCTTCCATGTAGGTCCCCGTCTTCTCCCCGAACATCCTGTACTTGTGGTCAGAAAGCATGATGATATTATCGCCTGCGTTGGCTTTGACAAACCTTTCCATGGCGAAGGGGAGTTCCTTGGATACCCCATAGACTTTCAGGTGCTTCAGGTCT
>DATISI010000137.1:0-1654 GCA_035581745.1 Clostridiaceae bacterium | reverse complement strand
AGGCAGCACTCTCCAGCTATTTTGAACGCTTCCCATTGCGTGCGTCCATGAAGAAGGAAGAGGCGAGGATGAAACTGAAAGACCGTTTCAGTCAGCGTGATTTCGCGATTTTCCTGGATAAATCAGATGTGTTCGTTCTCCAGGAAGATTCCATATACCTCGATGGAAGGACGGTGACACCTGGTCCAAAGGATCTTGAACTCGCAGAAAAGATCCTCAGACTTCTACGTCAGAATCTGCTCATGCCTGAAGACCCAAGAAAGCTGACAGAAGCTTCTGTCGACCGGGAGCGTTACCAGGAGGTCATGGCTTATCTGAAGGATAAGGGAGAGATCCTGATCATAGATGAGATCGTCTTCCTGCGGTCTGCGATTGAACGGGCGAAAAAGGTTGTCATCGATGAAATCAGCAGGAACGGGAAGATTGACATCAAGACAGCAAGGGAACATCTGGAGTCCACCAGGAAATATGTCGTTCCTCTGCTCGAATATTTCGACCGTGAAAAGATCACGAAGCGTGATGGAGATGCCCGGATCCTGTACCAGTAGATTGGTTAAAGTTAATAAAGGAGACAAAAGAAAGAACCATATCAAGCCCGCAAAGGGTCTTGATATGGTTCTATTTCTGTCTATGTATGATTTGCTTTCACAGGATCCTATTTCCCGATTGCTGCCTTCAGCATCTCGATGCCCGTCTGGACACGTTTGAGGGATTCAGCCTTGCCAAGGATATCAGCTGCTTCGAAAGCACCACCAGGCGTGAACTGCTTGCCGGTTAGCGCAGTCCTCAGTGGCCAGAGCATCTGTCCATTCTTGATTCCGAGTTCTGCTACAAGAGCAAGGACAGTATTGTGCAGGTTGTCCAGGGTCCATTGTGATTCTTCGATGCCTTCGAGTACAGGGAAAAGTGTCTCGAGGGAACTTAAGGCAACCTCGGGATTCGTCTTCATCTTCTTATGGGTATAGATGTCAACGGAATACTCCGGAAGCGCATACAGGAAGTCTACCTGTCCAGGTAGTTCACCAAGGACTTCCGTCCGGATGTGGAGAAGGGATGCGATTTTCATCGTATCGAGCTCCTTGTCTTTGATGTCCTGCAGGATATACGGAAGGGCAAGCTCATGGAATTTCTCCAGTGGCATGGCCTTGAGATATTCGCTGTTCATCCATCTCAGTTTCTCCGGGTCGAATATGGCTGGTGAGCGGTTGATGCTGTGATAGTCGAAAACCTCGACCAGTTCCTCCAGACTGAAGATCTCCTGGTTCGTTCCAGGATTCCAGCCAAGCAGGCTGATGTAGTTCAGAATTGCTTCGGAAAGATATCCCTTTTCGATGAGGTCCTGGTAGGAGGCATCGCCGTTACGCTTGGAAAGCTTGTTCTGTGCGTCCTTCATGATCGGCGGACAGTGCACATATACTGGAACTTCCCATCCGAAGGCTTCGTACAGCCTGTTGTATTTTGGTGAGGATGCGAGGTACTCGCTTCCGCGGACGACGTGGGTGATGTTCATGAGGTGGTCGTCTACGACGTTCGCGAAGTTATACGTAGGAAGTCCGTCGCTCTTCAGGAGGACCATGTCCTCAAGCTCCTCATTGTTCACCGTGATGGTCCCGTAAATGACGTCCTCGAACTTGGTCTCGCCTTCAGTCGGGTT
>DATISI010000136.1:0-4225 GCA_035581745.1 Clostridiaceae bacterium | reverse complement strand
CGGTCTCCTGGCTTCCGATAGGCATATAGCCATGTTCGTTCGCCCATTCTGCCAGTTTTCGCCAGCCAGCAGGGATCGATTCGAACGGATCTGAGAAAGGATTGGTGATGCGCATGATGGCATAGGTGGCTTCCTCCACTTTTTTCAGACGCACACCTTCACTCACCTGAGTATCCTCAGGAACCTCCACCCAGTATTCATAGCCTCGTAGACCCTTGCTGCTCTGTTCTTCAGTAACCGGGATATCGAATCCGAAGTTCCGAGCCAGGGGGTCGATGTGGTTCGACTCCCTCCACCGGTTCATGAAGTCGATGACTTCCTCCTCGGGGTTCGGGCTGATGGCGCGTGAACTTGCCACGTGCATCGTCTCCAATTTTTCCACTTTGACATCGCTAAACGTATATTCCATTTTCAAACCTCCCCTGTCGATAGATTTGTTTCCTGTGACCATCAGTTTTTGTGGAACGGCGTATCGCCGGTTCCTGAATTTCCCCGGGGTGTCTCCGAACTCCCTCTGGAAAGCCCTGCAGAAGGAACGTTCCGAACTGTATCCATAATCCAGTGCGATATCGAGGATCCGACGCCCCTGGCTGACTTCCTGCATGGCATAAGCCATCCTGCGTTTCCTGACATACTCCATGAGCGGAACACCGACATACATGGTGAACAGTCGATAGAAATGATACTTCGAGAATCCTGCAGCCTCTGCGCACCCTTCGATGGTGATCGGCTCCCGGATATTCTCCTCGATATGGTCGATGGTTTTCTGGAGATAGACCTCATAACCCACAGCGTTCACTCCCTGAAGCTTCGTTAACCACATGATACGACAAAGTGAAACGGCTTAATGGACATTCCTTGCGGAGTTGCAGCTTTTCCCACATCAGGGGATTCCGGACCATCAGGGAATGTTCCCAGATTAACGGAGAAAACAGGGCTTATGGATTGAAGAGAAAGCGACAAGCCGAACGGATCTGCCCAGCGTGTCTCTTACGACAATCTGACTGCACCAGAAAGGGTCCATACCCCAGGGTAAGATCATGGGTGCTATGGCATTCGATCCTCACCCTCATTATCTTGCAAAATATCCGCGATATCAATGATGTCCAGTGAAATTCATGAACAAAGGACGGAAGGTGAGATCCAACATCATAGAGGA
The DNA here is from genome assembly GCA_035581745.1 of Clostridiaceae bacterium. GTDB lineage: Bacteria > Bacillota > Clostridia > Clostridiales > Clostridiaceae > Youngiibacter. The sequence goes on along the minus strand of DATISI010000136.1, from coordinate 3,066 downwards.
GTTGACATAAAGGAACAGGCTCCGACTTTCCGTGGAAACCTTCCTGTCGATAGGCTTGATGGGAGGGAAAAGGATGCCGGGCTATGCAGAATCTTACTGTCAGGAGAGACTTGAAGTGCCCAATCTGGCCCCAATCCTGATGCGGGCGTATTCCAGCTGCCAGGTGACTCCTCATCACAAGCCTTCGTATATGACAGGCCGCGGCCCTGAAAAAATGGTGGAAACAGGAGAATTCACCATTCGTAGGGGAAGAATACATGGCGCAGTCTGTATACAATGACTTATACTGTTAAGAATAGTCTGAATGCGGCGATGAAAATGACCTGAGACGTGGAAGTGCTGATCGAAGCAGGCGGGAATCCCATGATTCCTGTTGAGATTTCAGCGACGCCATCGGGTATTGACATGAGGAAAGAAGGATAAGGGTGTGACACTTTCAACTTCAGGGGTATTGAAGGGGAAAGAGAGGGAAGGGGGAAAGAGAAGGTTGCGCTGGTCGGACGAAAAGGGGAAGTCCGCATTTGGACCATGATTAAATCATATCGGGGGTATGGGAAATGGAATTATCTAATTCAGTACAATCATTCAAAATTGAAAGGGGCAAGCTTGCCCGGATCATCTTTAGTTTTTCAGTCATGCTGCTGTTCATCCTTCTGCCACCAATCGCGCCAATCACGGCGGTTGGTATGGATGTCGTCGGGGTTTTCCTTGGTACGGTTCTCCTCTTGTCCCTGGTGGATACCGTATGGCCAAGCCTGCTCTGTATTCCGCTTTTTGCGCTGACAGGAGTCATGACGCTCAATGAGGCCATCATCGGCTCCCTGGGCTCATGGATCACCGCGTTCGTCCTCATGAGTTTCATCCTGACGTATGCGCTCAACTCTACGGGATTCACTGCAAGGCTCACCGCTTACTACATGAGCAGGAAGTTCGTGAACAGGAGCCCATGGATTTTCACGGTATCGCTGATTACACTGGGCATGATCGTAGGTCTGTTCCTTGATCCTGTGCCAACGGTAGCGTTCTTCATGGTGTTCTCGAACAAGATCTTCAAGGAACTCGGATACAAGACCACAGACAGGTATCCGCATATGGTCACCATGGCGCTGGCTTTCGCCATCAATATCGCCGGAGGAATGACTCCGATCTCGCATCCACTCGCCATCCTCGGAATTGGAATCTATCAGGCTACAGTAGGAAAGACCATCAGTCTGTTCACCTATATGCTGTACGCCGTACCGACAGGCCTCATCATCTATGCCTGCCTGCTTCTCGTTCTCCGGATCTTCTTCAAACCGGACATGAGCAAGTTCGAGCATTTTGATGTCCGGAAGGTCCTGGATGAGGTCAAGCCAATGGCACTCAGGGAGAAAATCACCGTAGGGACATTCTTTACAGTGGTTCTGCTCTGGGTATTGCCTGGCATCCTCACCATGGTCAGCCCGGGCTCACCGGTTGCCGGATTCCTCAGCAAGCTGGGACCTACATTCCCAGCCATCATAGCCGTTGTCATCCTGGCGATGCTTGAGATCAACAACGAGCCTGTCCTCAATCTCAAGGAAGCATTCTCCAAGGGGATGTCTTGGGGTGTCATCTTCCTTGTTGCGGCTGCAATCCTTCTAGGCGGCGCTGTGACGAAAGAGACGGTGGGCCTGACACAGTTCATCGTGCAGAATATCGTTCCCCTCACCCAGGTGCTCACACCATTCCTGGTTGTGGTTCTCATCGTGACCATCACCAGTGTCATGACGAACTTCACGTCCAATGTCACTTCCATCGTTCTGATGACAGGGGTTGGTCTGTCCGTAGCCATGGGCGGCACCAGTGTGAGTCCGTTTGGGATTGCACTGGCGACAACCTTCACCGGAGCGCTCGCCTACATGGTTCCCGCTTCCTTCGCCTCTATCGCGGTCCTGTATGGGGAAGAGTACAGCCATGGCAATACCATATTCAAGTATGGCGCCATTGCGGTCGTGATCACGACAATGGTCGTTTCCTTCATCGGTTACCCGATTTCCCTGATGCTGCAGTAATGCGGACGTGACTGGATATCCAAAGGATCAGGAATGATCTTCATATAGGGTACCATCGCGCTCTTCAGGGAGCATATCCATATCAGATTCCAGAATGACTTTTCCGTGCGACAGCTGAATCACACAAGACGGAAACCGAAGGAGGCGCCTCTCGAAAGAGGGCGTCTCTTTTTCGTCAACCAAAGGATAGGATGAAGCAGGGAATGTACATAAGAAGGCGGGATTCATGAGGTCAGGCTTCATTCGACGGCGGAATCCGTCAAGCCAGGCAGCAAATTCAAGGTTGTAGGATGACGATGAAAAGAAGGTGTGGTGGAGGTTAAAGTCCCTTGGATTATCTCAGAATAGGACAGATAGTGGCTGTTTAATCAGATTGATACACTAAATAGCCATAGAAAGTTCATGGCATTGTAATTGTAAGTGTCGGCGGGTAGTGATAGTATTACATGCAACAAGGAAAGACCGTGATTTCATTTTAATAGATATAATAAACATTTACGTCCTATTGTAATTTTCATACAGACTGTATAACTTGAATAGATAAAGAACACAATGATGGTTTACGTGACCTAAAGATGTTCTGAATGGGCCGTAAGGAAAGCGAAAATTCCCCAATGAATGAAAAAGAATAGGGGAATACTGGTTTAGGGTGACCATGGCGTGTTCGTTGAAAAAATGTGAAGCAAGGTTGCGGTGAATAAGGAATGGACAGGCCTTCTTGATCCAGACGGGGTGGATGCAGAGACATCTGACCTTAATCTTGGGAAAGAAGGTATTTTTATTTCTATACACAATCCTGGAAACAACCCCTGGCCATGATTCATTGAACCCATCAGACAGGACCCGTGGGAAGGATTCCCCCTAGGGGGAAGTCGTACTCACCTCCGAACCGTCAGCCTTCTTGTCTACGGTCTTCATTTTATACATTTACGGCGTTCCCCTTTCGTGTGTCATGTCCCATCCCTTAGGATGATAAAGGACATGGTCGTCATTACGGAGGTAACTAATGATTAAAAAGACAATGAGTTCCATC
>DATISI010000135.1:0-3906 GCA_035581745.1 Clostridiaceae bacterium | reverse complement strand
GGATCCTTCTTCTGGATGAGCCTTCCCTGGGCCTTGCCCCCCTCATCGTCCAGGACATCATGAACATCGTGAAAGAGATCCGCAATGAGGGGACCACCGTGGTCATCGTGGAACAGAACGCCGCACAGACATTAAAGATCGCAGATTATGGCTACGTGCTGGAGCTTGGACTCGTCAGCATGCATGGAAAAGCCGATATCCTCGCGAAGGACCCTAAGCTTGTAGAAGCCTACCTTGGAAAACACTGATCAAGCCCTAGCCTATACGGTCTATGTAAACGATTAAGCTGATAACGGCGTCAAGCGCTGTTAATCATACAAGGAGGAACACGTAATGAAAAAAACCTTAGCCCTTCTGGCCTCAATCGCAATGGTCGCATCCTTCGCTGCATGCGGAGCCAAGGCTCCTGTCGCAGCGCCTGGTACGCCAACGACTCCAGCTCCAGCGCCAACAGCTCCGGTAGAGGAACCTGCACAGGGTGTCTTCGATGACCGGATCGTCGTCGGAAACAGTGCTGCGACCTCTGGTGCCTATGCGCCTGTAGGCGTTCCTTTCATCGCCGGAATCGAATCCTACTTCGCCTACATCAACGGTCAGGGAGGCGTGGACGGCAGGAAGATCGAGTTCGTGCACCAGGACGATGAGTTCGATCCTGTCAAAGGAAAAGCGATGCTCTCCACCCTCGTTGAGGATGAGAAGATCTTCGCCCTGGTCGGACATTTCGGAACTCCGGTAGTCGGCGCGACCATCGCGGACATCAAGGAACTTGGAATCCCAGCCGTCTATTTCGCGACTGGAATCGGACAGCTCTACAATGACAAGGCTGAAGGAAGCGACAGAGGAATATTCCCTGTACAGCCGATCTACAAGACGGAAGGACAGATCATGGTCGCAAGAGCCGTGGGTGACTTCGAGGCCAAGAAGCTTGGTGTCATCTACACCAACGACGATGCAGGAAAAGACCTTTATGATGGAATCAAGAAGAAGGCAGAAGAGCTGAAGGTTGAACTGGTTGCGGAGCAGGTCACTGCAGGCGCGACAGACGTCTCCTCAGCGGTCACGGCCATCAAGAACGCGAACGTCGACTTCATCCTGGGCGCGGCCATCCAGGCCACAATCCCGACAATCATCAAGGAACTTGCCGCACAGAACGTGGACAAGGACCTCATCACCACCTACGTCAACGTCTCCCCAGTCATCGCAGCAGCGGTGGTCAACGAGATCGCCGGCAAATTCGATGTCTACGGACTCGGATGGGTATCTTTCGAAGGCGAAAGAGCGAAAGCGCTTGAGCTGTTCGCGAAGCAGACCCCTGAATATGCGACAAACGTCTACTCCATGACAGGCTGGATCGCGGGTCACTTCTTCGTGGAAGGACTGAAGCGGGTCGAAGGCGTCGTCACATGGGAGAAATACATGGATGCCATGGAAGAAGCGCCAATCGCCAATCCATTCGGCGGAGAGATCAACTACGCAGGCGGAGTCAGGGCTGGAACACAGGAGATGAACCTGTCCAAGGTTTCCCATGACAACAAGGCCGGAGAATGGCTTCCAGTAGACGGACTGAAGTCCATGGATGTCCTCCTGGGCAACTAGGAACAAAAACAAGGATCCCTAAACAAATCAACTGCGATCCGGATCAGCCTACTGCCAAGAAACTGATTTTAGGATATGATGAAAAGAAGGATAAACCCTTGGGGACGTGGACAGGTTAAACCCTGTCCATTGCCTTAAGCGGAATCATGGAGAGAACAAGGGAAGTGAGGAAATTATGATGTCATACAAGGATCGAGTGATCACGGTGGAGAAGGCGCTAGGCATGGTGAAGACGGGAGACAATATCGTCACAGGCCTCGGCGCGGCGGAAGCCAAAGGATTCATGGACAGCCTCCACACCATCTCGGAAAGGGTGACAGATGTCACCATCACCAACTGCCTGCCCATGTCAAGCGGTGAGTTCCTGAAGAAGGAATACCGGGACAGCTTCAATGTCGATGGATGGTTCTACTCCCCAGCCATCAGGAAGGCGCATGGCAATGGGAACATGTCTTTCATCCCGAACCATCTGCATCTTGCGGGAATCAAAAGGATCGCCCATATCACCCCTGACCTCTATATCGGAGCGGCCACCATGCCAGACAAGCATGGCTACATCTCCCTGTCCCTGTCCAACACCTACGAGAAGCGGATGATGGAAGCGGCGAAAGTGGTCATCCTGGAAATCAACCCGAATTATCCCCGGACCTTCGGAGACGTCGAGGTGCATTACAGCGATGTCGACTACCTTATCGAGACGGACTATGCGGTCCCCGCACTGCCTGACGCCGTGCCGAGTGAGAAGGATGAGACGATCGGACGGTATATCGCAGAACGGATCCAGGATGGGGACACCATCCAGCTTGGAATCGGAGGCATCCCAAATGCGGTCGCTTTCGCCCTGAAGGACAAGAAGGACCTGGGCATCCATACCGAGATGATGACATCGGGTATGGTGGATCTTGCCATGAGCGGGGTCATCACGGGAAAGCGGAAGTCCCTGCATAAGGGGAAGATCGTCTGCACGTTCGCCCTCGGAAACCAGAAACTCTATGACTTCCTCGATGAGAACCCTTCCGTCCTCTTCCTGGATGGCCACTATGTCAACAATCCGGACACCATCGCGAAGAATGACAACATGGTCTCCATCAACACCACCCTGGAGATCGACCTCACGGGACAGTGCTGCTCGGAATCCATCGGACCGCTTCAGTTCAGCGGGACTGGCGGCCAGGCGGATACGGCAGTAGGGGCCCAGAAGGCAAAGAACGGCAGGAGCTTCATCGCCCTCTATTCCACCGCCATGGTGAAGGACAGGGAGACTGGTGAACGGGAAGAGATCTCGAAAATCGTGCCCATGCTGAAACAGGGTGCCATCGTCTCGCTTTCGAGGAATGATGTGGACTTCGTGGTGACAGAATACGGGGTCGCAAGCCTTAAAGGAACGAACGTGAAGGAGCGGGTCTCGCGTCTCATCGCGATCGCCCACCCGAAATTCAGGGAAGACCTTCTTCAGCGTGCGAAGGAAATCGGACTGGTCCCGTAAAGGCCACCGCCCTATGGACGAGCGGATGAATGAATAGATAAGGAAGTGATTTTGTGCCATTCTTTGATTTCAATGGAAAGAGCATCTACTATGAGGACATGGGCGTCGGAAAGCCGGTGGTCCTCCTGAACGGCATCATGATGTCTACGCCGAGCTGGGCGATATTCAAGGAACCCTTCAGTTCCGGCAACCGGCTGATCCTCCTCGATTTCCTCGACCAGGGGAAATCAGCAAGGATGGAGGAACCCTATACCCAGGATGTCCAGGTGGAAGTCCTGCGTTCCCTGCTGGATGAACTTGGCCTTCTGAAGGTGAGCCTGGTGGGCATCTCCTATGGAGGCGAGGTCGCCCTGGCCTTCTCGGTGAAGTATCAGGAGCGGATCGACCGGATGGTCCTTTTCAACACCAGCTACAGGACCTCGCCCTGGCTCAGGGATATCGGGGACGCCTGGAACCTCACCAGCGAGAACGCCCTGGGGTACTACCTCACGACGATTCCCGTCATCTATTCCCCGAAATTCTACAACGAACGCAAGGAGTTCATGGATGCCCGAAGGAATCTCCTCGTCGCGAATGTCTTCAGCAACAGGACCTTCATGGATGCCATGGTGCGGCTGACGAAGAGTGCTGAGTCATTTGATCTAGAGGAATCCCTGAAGGACGTCGAGACAAGGACGCTGATTGTCAGTTCCGATACGGATTTCCTGACGCCAAGAGCGGAACAGGACCGTCTCCGGCAGCTGCTCAAGAATTCTGACCATCTTATGATTCCGGATGCAGGACATGCCTCGATGTATGAGAAGCCTCTGCTTTTCACAACCCTT
>DATISI010000134.1:0-6974 GCA_035581745.1 Clostridiaceae bacterium | reverse complement strand
GTCTTCGGCAGGGAGTCCAGCGGACTTCCGGAAGAGATCAGGAAGGACAATGAGGGATTCCTCATCAGGGTCCCCATGGTGGAGTCCACGACTAGAAGCCTAAACCTCGCGAACACCGTGGCCGTTGTGGTCTATGAAGCCCTGAGGCAGGGCGGTTACAAAGGGATGAGATAAGTCACGGAAGATCAGGAACCTTAAGACCTTGGCATGAGCCGGGTCTTTTTTCCTGCCCTGAGGATCGAAAGAGCAGAAGAACGAGGGCGGGTTTTCAGCGAGGCGGAATAGCGGTTCTGAGATATTAAATCTTTCTTAGATTTTGCGGTTAGCGATGGTGCTTCCATACCCTTTCATTATATAATTTGATAGTCAAAGTAGTTTTGGATTCGCTGGATTATCATTTTTTTCATCTGTATTCATACCAGGGAAATCCTGAAACGGATTAGGGAGGGTAATATGAACAAGATCAAGATTGTCACAGACAGCACGGCAGACCTGACAAGAGAGCTCATAGAAAAATACAATGTGGAGGTCGTTCCACTTACCGTACATATCGGAGAGGAGTCCTTCAAGGATGGGGTCCTGACCCTGGACGAATTCTTCGAGAAGATGAGGACGTCAACATCTTTCCCGACCACAAGCCAGCCTAATCCACAGGATTTCCATGACGTCTACAAGAAATATCTGGATGAAGGCTACAAGGTCCTGTCCATCCACCTTTCCTCAGCGCTTTCCGGAACCATGCAGTCCGCGAAGATCGCGAAGGACATGCTGGAGACGGAGGATATCGTGATCATCGACACGGAGAATGTCTCTGCTGGCCTGATGCTGAACATCATTGAGGCTGGAAAGATGGTCCATGAGGGAAAACCGCTCGAGGAGATCGAGACGGCCATCCGTGCGAACAAGGACAAGGTGGGAATGCTCGCGGCATTCGACACGCTGGAGAACCTCGTCCGTGGAGGAAGGCTCTCCAAGGCAGCAGGCGCCGTAGGTGGTCTGCTCCACATCAAGCCAATCCTTGTGGTGAAGGATGGCAAGCTGGAGATGAAGGATAAGGTCCGCGGAACCAAGAAGGCGCTAAAAATGCTCCTCGATTTCGTGGAGACCGCGAATGTCAGGAAGGACACCAAGGTGATCATCGTCAACTCGAAGAATGACACCGTGGTCAATCCGATCAAGGCCCTTCTCGATTCCAAGGGAATCGGCTATCTCGACGTGCTCGTCGGGACGGTCATCGGAACCCATGCGGGTCCGGGATTCGTCGGCGTTTTCTACCTGAAAGATTAAAGCATAATGAAGGACGGCTGTGCATCTCCATTTTGGGGAAGCATGGTTTTCAAGGAAGAACGGGCTGCAGGGCGGTCCGTTCTTCTTTTTTGCTCCAATATAGGCAGGGTTTAAATTAAATTAAACAAAATTAAATTTGACAAAATATATTTGCTTTTCTCTGGGATAGGGGTATAATAACTGTAGAAAAATAGTTTTTCCTACGTTAAGATGGAAAGAGAAGGTATATTAGGAGGGTTTTATGTCACACATTTACGATACGATAATTCTTGGAGGCGGACCAGCAGGTCTATCCGCTGCACTGTACGCTGGCCGGGGAAAGCTTGATACACTGCTGATCGAGAAGGGGTCCTACGGAGGGCAGGTCGCGACGACCTATGAGGTCGACAACTATCCGGGTGCGGAGATCGGAATCACCGGACCGGAGCTTTCAGAGAAGATGAGGAAGCAGGCTGAGGCCTTTGGGACGAAGTTCATGAAGACGGAAGTGCTTTCTGTCGATTTCAGCGAGAAGATCAAGAAGGTACGGACCAAGAACGAGGAGCTGCAGGCCAAGACCGTCATCATCGCGACGGGGGCTTCACCAAAGACGGTCGGATTCAAGAAGGAGAATGAGCTGAGAGGACGCGGGGTATCCTACTGTGCGACCTGTGATGCGGACTTCTTCACTGACCTTGAGATCGCTGTCATCGGGGGAGGAGATTCCGCACTTCAGGAAGCGCTGTACCTGACGAAGTTCGGCTCCAAAGTCACCATCATCCACAGGAGACAGGGCTTCAGGGCTGCCCAGTACCTGGTGGACAAGACCATGGCCCATGAGAAGATCGAGTTCCTCCTGGACACCGTGGTTGAGGAAGCCTACGAAGCAGGCGGAGTGGTCACCGGACTGAAGCTCAGGAATGTGATCACAGGTGAGATCAGCGACTTCAAGGTAGACGGTGTCTTCGTGTTCGTGGGCTATGAGCCCATATCCGCACTCTACAAAGGACAGATCGACATGAACGAGCTGAATGAGATCATCACGGACAGCTATATGAGGACAAATGTGCCAGGTGTATTCGCAGCAGGGGACATCAGGGAGACAACGATGCGTCAGGTGGTCACCGCGGCCGCCGATGGTTCTGTCGCCGCTGTCGCGTGTGAGAAATACATCGATGAGGAGTAAAGATGAAAGAGATAAGATTCAATAATTTCGAGGAAGAGGTCCTGCAGTCAGAACTTCCAGTCTTTGTGGATTTCTACGGAGAGAGCTGTGCGATCTGCATGGACCTCCTTCCCGGTGTCCATGAGATGGAGAAGGATTATGAAGGAAGGATCGTATTCGCAGGGATCGATACCGGCAGCGAGCGCAAGCTTGCGATGAAGCAGAGGGTCATGGGACTGCCCACGATGGTGGTCTATGAAGGCGGAGAGAAGAAAGTCGTGAAAGGTCCCCTGGAAATCAAATCCCTTGGCGATGTCAGGGCGTTCCTGGACGAGTACCTTTCCAGCAAGGAATAATCTGCGCCAAATATGGTACATGCTAGCAGGTTCACGGTCGATGGGGAGGCAACTTTCCCGTCAGGCCTTACAATCTGGATCGAGCCTGAAGTGATAAAGCACTGCAAACCCCTGGACAAGGGGAGTTGCGGTGCTTTTATTCCGCTTAGGAGGCCTCTTCGGTATTTATTTACAATTTAAGTTGTGATATAATTATGGAAGAAACGAACAATGGAAACCTTTTACATGGTGAATCATACGTGTCTGAGATTTCCAGCGCCCGAGCCGGTTCCAGACAAACCGTCGAGGGAGGAAACCACAATTATACCCAAATTATAGGAGGTAAGGATATGAACAAAAAAAGATTGGTATCTGCAATCGCAGCCATAGCAATCACGGCAGGGGTACTCGCAGGATGTGCCAGCCAGACACCAACGACACCACCAGCAACACCACCGGCAACTCCACCACCAGCAACTGAGCCAGAAGTGAAGCTCGGTATGTCCACAGATGAAGGCGGACTCGGAGACAAGTCATTCAATGACGCGGCGAACGCCGGACTCCAGAAGATCGAAAGTGAATTCGGAATCAAATCACAGGTCGTACAGTCCAGACAGGCAGACCAGTATGAGAACAACCTTGATACGCTTGCGAAAGAGAACGACCTGATCATCGGTGTCGGTTTCAAGATGGAAGAAGCCGTCAAGAATGTCTCCACAAAATATCCTGACAAGAAATTCCTCATCATCGATGCGGTTGTAGACAATCCTAATGTACAGTCAGTCCTGTTCAAAGAACAGGAAGGATCCTTCCTTCTTGGCGTCATCGCTGGTTCGATGACCAAGACAAACAAAGTCGGATTCATTGGCGGAATGGAAGGTCCGGTCATCGGAAGATTCCATTCAGGCTTCATCGCCGGCGTCATGTCCGTCAATCCTGAGGCCGGTGCCCTTCTTAAGGAAGGTACCATGGTCAAGTATGCCGGAAGCTTCAACGATACCTCAAAGGGTAACGAGCTTGCGAAGGACCTATACAACCAGGGCGCTGACATCATCTACCATGCGGCAGGCGGAGTTGGACTCGGACTGTTCGAAGCGGCTCAGGAAATGGGCAAATTCGCCATGGGCGTTGACTCAGACCAGGCTGCCCTCATCCCTGACAAGGCAAGTGTCATCCTCGTCTCCATGATGAAGATGGTTGACCAGGCGACATACACTTCTGCAAAATCCATGATCGAAGGCAACTTCACTACAGGAACAACAACACTTGGAATCAAGGAAGGCGCTGTAGGCTTAAGCCCAACACTCCATCCTGAACTTCAGGCCAACACGGAGCTCCTGACCATGGTTGAAGACTATTCTGCCAAGATCGCAGACGGCACAATCGTCGTACCAGGAACTTTAGAAGAATTAGCTTCGTTTACTCCTGCACAATAAATTCTAGATTAAGGGCTGGATGCGGAAGCATCCAGCCTTTTTTAAAAGAAAGGGGGAAATCCCGTGAACAAAGTAGTGGAGATGAAAGGAATCACCAAGATTTTTCCAGGTGTCGTAGCCAACGAGAATGTTGATTTCGACCTCCTGGAAGGGGAAATCCACGTCCTGCTTGGGGAGAACGGAGCGGGAAAGACGACGCTCATGAATGTACTGTACGGTCTCTACAAGCAGGAGTCGGGAGAGATCTACGTGAAGGGAAAGAAGCACAGTGTCAAGACGCCTTCAGAAGCCATCAAGCTGGGTATCGGAATGGTCCATCAGCACTTCATGCTGGTGGAGAATTTCACGGTCACAGAGAACATCATTTTGGGAAGTGAGCCGAAGCAGGGACTCCGAATCGACCTGAAGAAGGCGAGGAGCGATGTCCAGGCGCTGTCGGACAAATACGGATTCAGGATCGATCCTGATGCCGTGATCGAGGAGATGACGGTAGGTCAGCAGCAGAGGGTGGAGATCCTCAAAGCGCTTTACCGTAAAGCGGAGATCCTCATCCTGGATGAGCCGACGGCGGTCCTGACACCTCAGGAGATCGATGAGCTTGCCATCATCCTGAGGAACCTGACAGAAGAGGGCAAGTCAATCATCCTCATCACGCATAAACTCAAGGAAATCATGAAGATGAGCGACCGTGTCACCATCCTGAGACGTGGCAAGGTCATCGATACGGTGAATACAGCAGACACCACCATCGACGGGCTCGCGGAACTCATGGTGGGCAGGAAGGTCAAACTTGTCGTGGACAAGGATGCACATGAGTCAGGGATGGTGATCCTGAACATTGAGAACCTGAAAGCGCTGGACCATCGGGGCGTGGAAGCGCTCAAGGGCATCACCCTGGAGGTAAGGAAGGGAGAGATCCTCGGTATCGCCGGTGTCGACGGAAATGGGCAGAGCGACCTCGTGGAGGTGCTTACAGGCCTTCGGAAGGCGACTTCGGGCAGCGTCACGCTGAACGGGAAGGATCTGACCAGGTATACCCCGGATGAGATCATCGATGCGGGACTTGGATGCATTCCTGAGGACAGGCACAAGAGAGGACTCATCCTTGGGTTCTCGCTGTACGAGAACACCATCCTCGGACAGCACAAGCGGGACCAGTTCTCCAAGGGAATCATCATGGATTATGGGAATATCAGGGAATATACCAGAAAAATCATCAAGGATTTCGATGTCAGGACGCCTAATGAAACCGTCCAGGCAAGAGGTCTCTCTGGAGGCAACCAGCAGAAGCTGATCGCGGCACGTGAGATCAGCAAGGATCCGGAACTCCTGATCGCCGCACAGCCGACAAGAGGGCTGGATGTCGGGGCGATCGAATATATCCACAAGCGGCTGATCCAGGAAAGGGACCGTGACAAGGGTGTCCTCCTGGTTTCCCTTGAACTTGACGAGGTCATGGCGCTTTCTGACAGGATCGCGGTGATTTACGGCGGAAGGATTGTCGGCGTCATGGATGCCAAGGATGCCACAGAAAGGCAGCTGGGTATCCTGATGGCCGGAGGAGAACTGAAAAATGAGGAAGGGGTGAATCCGAATGAGCGAGAATAAGACGAACAGGGCTGAAGTCATGAACCGGATCAGACCCATGCTCACACCACTCGTATCACTGGTCTTTGCGCTCTTCGTCTCCATCCTCTTTGTCATGTTCGGGCAGAAGACAGGTTTCGTCGAAGCCGCGCAGATGCTGTTCAAGGCGTTATGGGACGGGAGCTTCGGGGATTTCGACTCCTTCTCCAACACCCTGGTCATCACGACTCCGCTGATCCTGACAGGTCTTGCGAATGCCCTGGCATTCCGGGCGGGTCTCTTCAACATCGGAGCGGAAGGCCAGTTCATGATCGGGATGATCAGTGCGACCATTGTCGGCCTTATCCCCGGCATCCCGACTTTCATCCACATTCCCCTGATCCTGATTGCGGGCATGCTGGGCGGTGCCCTATGGGCTGCCATCCCGGGATACTTCAAGGCGGCCAGGGGGACCAATGAGGTCGTCAACACCATCATGATGAACTATATTGCATTCAATCTTTACAACTACCTGATCCGTGTCCCCTTTGCGAGACCCGGAACGGTGAGCACGGAGCTCGTCCAGCCTTCCGCAAGGCTCTGGAGGTTCGTCGACCCCACCAACAGGCTGAACATCGGAATCTTCATCGCCATCGCTGCGGCTGTGGCCATCTGGTACCTCATGAGCAAGACGACCGTGGGCTATGAGCTCAGGGCAGTCGGTTCGAACCGCTTCGCGGCCGAATCCGGCGGTATCAGCATCAAGAAGAACATCATCCTCGCCATGGCGATTTCGGGTCTCCTCGCGGGACTCGGTGGTGCGATCCAGCTGTCCGGGAACGAGATTTCCGCAAAGCAGCTAGGCAGCTTCTCCAATTATGGCTTCAACGGAATCGCTGTAGCCCTCCTTGCGAAGAAACACCCTATCGGCGTCATCTTCTCGGCACTCCTTTTCGGAGCGCTCAGCAATGCGTCCATCGTGCTCCAGATCAGGGGCATCTCGAAGGACATCGTCTATGTCATCCAGGCTATTGTCATCATCTTCGTCGCAGCGGACTACGTATGGGTATGGCTTGCAGACAGAAGGAAAACAAAGGAGGCGATGAAGAATGTCTAGTGATACCTCATTACCGATCCTGGTCGCTTTTATCGCAAGCACACTCCGAATCTCGACACCGCTGATTTTCACCGCCCTGGGCGGAGTCA
>DATISI010000133.1:0-9909 GCA_035581745.1 Clostridiaceae bacterium | reverse complement strand
CGAATTACCTTCTGTGATGAAGGGAATGCCTGCACCCAGGCGCTTCACAGGAATACCCTTCAATCTTTTGGTGGACGAGGAGGCATCCCTACATAAAAAATTCCACATCACCTTCCTGCACATTGCCCGCCGGTGCCTTTGAACCCAAAGAGACTGTCTCAGAATAGCAGATACTACCTTGAGACAGCCTCTTCAAATACATTGTCGTATAGAATGATCTATAGATTATAGTCCGAGATATGGTGCAGGATTGACATGGGATCCATTGATCCTGATTTCAAAATGAAGATGAGGTCCTGTGCTCATACCTGTTGAACCGACAAATCCTATGGTGTCTCCCTGGGAGACTCTTGAACCATAACCGACGTTGAATCCTTTAAGATGTGCGTAGAGTGAGGAAACTCCGTTTCCATGGTCTACGATGATATAATTTCCATAACTTGAATTGTATTTGGCCAGGATGACAGTTCCGCTCTTTACAGACCTTACGGATGTTCCTGAGCTGGCTGCGAAGTCCATACCCGTATGGAACTTCTTGTATCCGAGAACAGGATGGATCCTGTAGCCGTATGGTGAGGAGACTCTTCCTGAAACTGGCTTGATGTAGCCATTGCTGCTCTGCGAACCCGTGCTGACGGATGCGCTCGGCTTGGATGATGATGAAGAGCTTGCCTTAGCTTTGGCAGCGGCAGCAGCATTCTTTGCTGCTTCAGCCCTGATTAGTGCTGCGATCTCATTCTCCAGGTCCTGGTTCTCTTCGATGATATCTCCGATTTCAGAAGCAAGTTCCCGTTCTTCCTGTGCTAACATATTGATTGTGTTTTCCTTGCTCGCCTCAAGATTTCTAAGGTCAGCAAGCTTCGCCTGGTATACCTGGTTCTCCGCATCAAGCTGTCCTTTGACCGCGACAAGCTGGGCTCTTTCGGTTTCAAGAACCGCTTTGGAGTCCACGAATTCTTTCTTGTTCGCTTCGAGTTCAGCCTTCTTCACTGTCAGTTCTGCCATGATGGTTTTGACCAGTTCAATGATTTCATTGTCCTTTTCTACCATTCTCTGGATGAGTGTCAGTCTGTCCGTAAAGTCGATGAGACTTTTGGATTCGATGAGCGTGAACAGGACGTTCCCCATGGAATTGTTCATGTAGGACGCTCTTACCCTGGCATCAAGGATGGCTTTCTTTTCGGCAAGTTCGACTTCCTTTGCTGTGATTTCAGCAATCTTGGTCTCAATCTCCTTCTCGAGGACATTGATCCTTGCAGTGAGTTCATTGATGGAATTCTCTGCCGCCTTGATCTCTTTTTCTTTCTGTATGATCAATACCTTTAACGCGTCAGCTTCCTTTGAAACGGAAGTGAACTGGTTAAGGATGTTCTGTAATTCGCTGTTGAGTTTCTTTTTCTCATTGGACAGTCCGAGCTTGTCTTGCTGCAGTTCCTGAATGGTTTCCTGATTTTCTTTGATCTGGTTTTCTTTATTCGTTACTGAGCTGGCAAAAACTGTGACATTAGAAGCGAGAAGCAGTGAGGCCGTGATGAGTACAATTTTATTCTTCATAAAAGTCTCCTTTCTAACAAGTAATATTGTACTATAAAGTACAACATTACAAAAGTGTTTAGGAAAACTTCACAAACTTCAGCAAATATTAATTTATGAATTTTCAGTCTTTAATGCTCCGATGACCAATTCCAATCACGACTTCATTGAGATGGAGGAGTCCGATACTGAGGAAAATGCAGACACTGAGATGTTCATCCGCCCGTGCAATCCCGATCTTCCCACCAACATTCAGGTTGTTCGCCCGTACCATCACCTGCATGATTGCATCCCTGCAGGCTCCGATGACAGCGCCTTCATGAGTGTGTTCTTCATTGATGAGACCCCCTCTCTTGGAGGCCACCAGGGTCCTTTCCAGGATTTTCGTCAGGCTGTCTGAAATGCTTCCGCCGATATCCACAGCTGCAGCCCTGATATTCTTCTTTTCATAATAAGCGACAAGTTCGCGTTCTTCTTCCCTTGTTGAGACAGCCAGTTTCGTGGCGACTTTTGCGACTTCGATGCTTGTATACATTTACATCTCCCTTTTTTGGAAAGCCGGGCTTAATGCCCAGCTTCAACATGGTCAGATTTCATTTCCCAATGCAGGAGAACGGTGATCGCGATTCTCATTCCCATGATGACACCCAGGATCAGGAGTTCTTGACTCGAACCGATGATCAGGGTCTTCAGGAGTTCGGCTGCAAGCAGGAATTCAAGGGCGATACCCATATGTCTTGCAAAGTCTCTCTTGAGCTTATGGTCCGCAACGTGTCTCGTGAAGATGATGCTCTTGACATAGAAGTAGAAAGCCCTTGCCGAGGAAATCAGGATGATGAAAACGCCCATGATTTCAATTGGTGTGATAGCAAAATGCAGTAGTTCGAGTAAAAATTCATGCAATAATTCCAGTAAATGTTCCATGTAGTCCTCCATATGATTATTCATATCAATAATAATCCTATTCTGCACGAATTTCAATACATGTGAAAATTTTATTAACGACCTACAGCCTCACTATGCGGCTTCCATAAGCCTCGAGCTCCCACTGCTTCCAGGTGATTGCCTCACTCGTATGGTTCATCAGGAACAGGTACTTCACGCCATCCAATGTCCTCCCAACGGCCTCCAGACCATGTGGTGTCTCAAGAGCTCCAATCTTCTGGTGTGTGATGACCTCATCCACTACCCTGTCCATGATTCCTTCATCCACTCCGGCACCGATGTAATAGACCTTTCCGCTTCCAAAGCTGTTACGGGTGACGCACGCCTTGTCACGATAAAATTTATCAGAATAGACATATACTGCTTCAGCGTCTCTGATATCCACCAGGTCCCTCCATGTATCACACAGTCCTTCGCTCCCCTTTCCGTCGGTCACAGAGGTCTCCTGACCTTCCTGAAGGCTCTCGCTCTCATGGATTTCGATTCCCGTGAGATCCTTCAGATACCCCGGGAATACCTGGCCCAGGATGAGGTTGTTCGACCTGTCCTTGATACCTGCCC
Source organism: Clostridiaceae bacterium (assembly GCA_035581745.1). Lineage (GTDB taxonomy): Bacteria > Bacillota > Clostridia > Clostridiales > Clostridiaceae > Youngiibacter. Next base: position 6,870 of record DATISI010000133.1, on the reverse strand, counting down.
TGTAGGAGAAGATGATGGTACCGCCAGCTGCGGCATATTCCTCCAGCTTCTTCGCATATTCCTTCGTGATGAGCTGGGTGACAGGCATGAGGATGGCTTTATACCGGCTGAAGTCACGCCCGAAGGGAATGACATCCATGGTCACATTCCTCGTGTGGAAAGGCGTATAGAGTCTCATCAGCTCTTTTGTGAAACTGAAGGCTTTGCTCTGCCTCTGGACACTCCACGACCAGATGTTGTCGGGATCATAGACGACCGCGACCTCTCCGTTGAAACCCTCATGAAGAAGCCTGTCATATTCCTCGATCTCATGGAAGAAACCTGAAACTTCCTCATACTTCCTGCCTTCCGTGTTGTTGTGGTCGATGATTCCCAGGCAGAACTGTTCCTGACCTTTGTTCATCGCCCGCCACCTGAAGAACAACATGTCGCTGCAGCCGTGTGCAAGGGCCTGATAGGACCACATGATGGACTGCCCGGGTCTTGGAAGGTACCCGATGATATCGTGCCCCTGGGCCCCCATGAGCTGTTCTACGATATAGAAGTTCTTGTCCTTGAGCCCCCTCATGTAGTCATGGGCCATGGCAATCTGGGCAGGTGGAAGCGGTTCACGCAGACCACCCCACACCGGGTAATTGTCATAGGAGACCACATCGATATGTTTCGCGACGCTGTTGAAGTCATATGCCTTCTCAAAGAACCCCCCAGGGAAGTTATGGGTGACTTCCTGATGCTCCCCCTTGAATTTCCGCACGGTCTCCGCCTGCAATGCGGCGAAGGAACCTATGGACGCATCACGGAACCTGAAATGGTCAAGGACGAGTGCGGGATTATGTACGGTGATGGTCTCTTTTGGAAGCGGGACCTCCCTGAAACTGTTATAGGTCTGTCCCCAGAAGATGGTCCCATACGTCTCATTGAGGCTGTCGACATCCCCATATTCCTTCTCCAGGTAAGTGGTGAAGGCCTCCTGGCATTTCTCACAGTAGCACATGTCGCTGCCTTCGTGGCCGAATTCGTTATCGATCTGCCATGTGGTGAGGATTTCTTCATCCCTGTAGTGTGTGACCAGCTTCTCCACGATCCGGACGGTCAGCTCCCTGTACTTGTCGGAATTGAAGCAATACTGTCGCCTGCCCCCAAACACCCGCACATGTCCATGGATGTCACAGGAGTGGACTTCCGGATATTTCGTGCTGAGCCATGCCGGGAACGTCGCTGTGGGTGTCCCAAAGATCACCTTCAGTCCGAATTCGCGTGCTTTCTCCAGGACGTGGTCAAAATACGAGAAGTCAAACTCCCCCTCCTCCCGTTCCATCATATGCCAGGCGAACTCGCCGATGCGGATCGTGTTGACCCCCATCTTCCTCATCCTCGCCATGTCCTCAGGTATCATCTCTTTGTCCCAATGTTCAGGATAATAGTCCACGCCCAAGATCATCTTTGCGCCTCCTCAATTTATATGATTTCAATCCTTCCTGTTTCCATACGGTTTGCTAGTCTACACCGAATCTGAACTCCGTGTAAGTGTGGTAGATTTTCCCTTTCTTCAGAATGGAGTGTCCAAGGAAAGCTCCATCAGCGCCAATCGGAAGCCGCTGCACTTCAAGGGCAAGAGATTTCCGCTCCGGCAGGACCTCTCCGTCCTGTATGGTCTGTCCCTGTGTATAGTTCTGGGAATACAACACGACGGCTTCATTGTCGGTGAAGACCTCCATGGTCCTGCCCGATCCGTCATGGACCAGTTTGATCTTCGCCTCATCGATCTGCCCCGTTTCAAAAAAGAAAGGATGGTCGTATCCCTTCCCGATGACGAGCTGGGGGTGATCCTCATGGATATCCTTTCCGATCGGTTTCATCTCCGTGAAGTCGAATGGCCCACCGGCAACTTCAATCAGCTTTCCTGTAGTCGCCGATGTCCGGTCAAGTTCCGCATATTGCCCGGCGGCAATCTGGAGCCTGTGCTCTTCGATACACGCCTTGAAGTCTCCGGAAAGATTGAAATAGCTGTGGTTTGTGAGGTTGACCAGGGTGTCCTGGTCACTCTCCGCCTCATAATCTATCCTGAAGATGTTATCCTCTGTAAGGGTGTAGGTCACATGCACCTTCAGATTTCCCGGATACCCCTCTTCCATGTCGTCTGCCTCACAAATCAGATGGATCCTTCCTTCATTGTTCCCGACTTCCGGTTCCATCATGAATATCTTCTTGTCGAACCCTTTATCTCCCCCATGCCCGGAATTCTCCCCATAGTTTTTCGCGAGGAAGTACCGCTTTTCTCCAAGGTCGAAAAAGGCATCCTTGATCCTGCCTGCGGTGCGGCCGATGACCGCACCGAAATAGCCTGGATTGTCGAGATAGTCTTCAGGGTTCATATAGGACATCACGATATTCGAGAAGTTTCCAATCCTGTCAGGGATTCGGATTTCTGTGATGATTCCGCCATAGTTCAGGACAGAAACGGACATTCCATTCTCATTCTCGAGGGTGACTTCCAGGATTCCCGGAAGACTGACTGGGTAAATCCGTTCAGAGACCTTCATAAAGCACCTCGCAGCACCTCGCGAAGGCGGATTTACCTTCTTCGGTATCCTTGAAGACGCCTGCATCCTTAAGGACATTCAGGAACACTTTGCCGATTTCATTATTGATGATGGCGTCGATATTCTCCCTCGTCACCTCATATCCTTCCATGATCTGCATGGCGAAATGGCCGTGCTTCTCCAGTTCATCATCCCGGAAAATCCCTTCCACCTCCCCTTTCAGGATGAATTCCTTGACCTGCCCCATCTCCTTCTTCAGTCGGGAAGGCAGCACGGCGAGTCCCATGGCTTCGATAAGACCGATATTCTCCCTTTTGATGTGGTGGAACCTTTCCCTGGAATGGAAGATCCCAAAAGGATGCTCCTCGTCCGTCCTGTTATTTCGCAGGATCAGGTCGACCTCATACAGGCCGTCACGGAACCTCGTGATGGGGGTGATGGTATTGTGTCCTTCCCCGTTGGTATGCGAAGCGATGCCCACGGATTCATCACTATACTGCCTCCACCTGTCGAGTACCGTACCTGACGCCTTCACCAGGTCTTCGACATTCCCGCCTTTCAGCCGGATGACCGACATGGGCCAGTGCAGTGTGCAGGCAGTGATCTTTGAGTGGTGGAATTCGATGTGGTTCCTTTCCTCTGCCCTTGCCATGGCGAACTCATAGTTTCCGCCCTGGAAATGGTCATGGGTCAGGATGGACCCGCCCACGATCGGAAGGTCGGCGTTTGAGCCGATGACGTAATGCGGAAACAATCCATTGAACTCGAGAAGCCTCCTGAACGTCTTCTCCGTGACGCGCATGGGGCTGTGTTCCCCTTTGAAGACGATGCAGTGCTCATTGTAATAGACATAGGGGGAATACTGCAGGAACCAGGGTTCGTCGGCAAGTTCGATGGAGATGGTCCGAAGATTCTGCCTGGCAGGATGGTTCAGCCTTCCCGCATAGCCTTCATTCTCTTTGCAAATCATGCATTTGGGATAATAGGAGTCCTTCATGAACTTCATCTGTGCGATGGCTCTTGGATCCTTTTCCGGTTTGGACAGGTTGATGGTCATGTCGATCGCGCCGTACTCCGTCTCGTAGCTCCACCGGATATCCTTCGCCACCCGTTTCTCACGGATATAGTTGCTGTTGATTGAATAGTCATAATAGAACGCTGTGGCTTCCTCAGGAGAATTCATGTAGTGGCTCTGGAATTCGAGCTCGAACTCCGAAGGAGTCTTCAGCAGTGCACCCATGAGCCTTGTATCGAACAGGTCAAGCACATCGATGCTGTCATTATCCACCCGTCCATTCTGGACCGCCCACTGCCTGAACCGCTCGAGGATGTCCTCCACTTCGCCAATCCGCTCATGGTCATCGGCACGGTCCTCATAACCGTCCTCTCCCAAGATCTCAAGGATCCTGTTGATGACGAATATCCTGTCCCGCTCCCTTGTCAGCCCCTTGTTTATGGCATAGTCCACGAGACGTGTGATCTCCTTGTTTATATCTATCATAATTCCCACCCTATCTATTTATTGTAGCCTTCCTTATGTGTTTCATGGAATTTCCATGCTGATGCGATGATTTCAACAATCTCCGTGTGCTTCGGCACCCAGCCAAGGACCTCTTTCGCTTTTGCAGAGGACGCGACCAGCACAGCTGGATCTCCTGCACGTCTCCCTACGGTCTCTTTCCTGATGGCAAGTCCGGTGGCTTTCTCCGCGGCGCTGATGATCTCATTCACCGAGAAGCCTGTCCCATTGCCCAGGTTGAAGATGTTGCTTCTGTTGCCTTCCCTCAGATACTGCAGTGCTTTGAGATGGCCATCGATGAGGTCCTCGACATGGATATAGTCCCTGATGCAGGTTCCATCCGCCGTCGCATAGTCATCCCCGTAGACCATGATCTTCTCCCTTTTTCCAAGTGGAACCTGGAGGACCAGAGGGATGAGGTGCGTTTCAGGATGATGGTCTTCACCGATGACGCCATCCTTTTGCGCACCTGCCACATTGAAGTATCTCAGGGAGACATACCTGACGCCATGGGCGGTGTCCGTCCACTTCATCATCTTCTCCATCGCAAGCTTGGTCTCGCCATAGGTATTTGTAGGATTCGTCTCATCGTCCTCGAGGATGGGCACACGTTTAGGTTCTCCGTAGACTGCCGCTGTGGAAGAGAACACGATTTTCTCCACCTTGTTCCGGATCATCGACTGGAGGAGGACCATTGTGCCATAGACATTGTTTTCATAGTATTTTAGAGGGTCAGTCATGCTTTCCCCTACAAGGGAATTCGCCGCAAAGTGGATGACCTCCGTGATGTCATTCTCCTGGAACACCCTGTCCATGAAGTCCATGTCCCGGATATCCCCCTCGTAGAAACGGGCTTCTCCCGGAATGGCATCCAGATGTCCATTAGAAAGGTTGTCGACCACGACCACCTGCTCCCCTTTCTCGATCAGACCGAATACGCAATGGGACCCTATATAACCGGCTCCGCCGCAAACTAAAACTGCCATAATATCCTCCATTCATTTATTAGTATGTCTTCACATACTATCATTATACTTACCTATACCGGTGAATTCCAATGATTCCTTCTTTAATCCCAGAATTCGTGATAAAACAATAAGCTTATCTGCACGAATAAGCTTATTGTTATCTGTTCCTATTCATCTGGGTTATCCTATCCTATGTGCGCCATCTCCGACATTCACCACATAGAAATCCGCATCATGGCCGATCCTATCCCTGTAGGCACGGCCTACCTGGTCGATGAAACCTTCGACACCGTCATTTTGGACGATGCTCACGGTACAGCCACCAAATCCTGCTCCGGTCATCCTGGATCCGATGACCCCTGGTACCTTACTTGCCAGCTCGACCAAAGTATCAAGTTCGACACCTGTGACCTCATAATCATCCCTCAGGGATTCATGGGACATGTACATCAATCTGCCAAATTCTGTCAGGTCATGGCTTTCCAGGGCTCTTACGGCCTTCAGCGTGCGCACATTCTCGAAAACGGCATGTCTTGCCCGCCTGTAGATCACAGGGTCTTCGATCAGGTCCGCATTGGCCAGGAACTCCTCTTCGCTGAGTTCACCAAGAGCGATGATATCGAGTCTGGTCTGGAGCAGTCTCAGCGCTTCCTCACACTGCGACCTTCTTTCATTGTACTTGGAGTCCGCAAGCCCTCTTCGCTTGTTCGTGTTCGCGATGATGATGGATGCGTCCTTAAGGAGTATGGGTGCATATCGGTATTCCAGGGTGTTGGTGTCCAGAAGGATGGCATGGTCCTTCTTTCCCATTCCGATAGCGAACTGGTCCATGATTCCGCAGTTCACGCCAATGAATTCATTCTCGGCCAGTTTGGACATCTTCACCATATCGATCATTTCAGTTTTCAGACCATAGATTTCCTTCAGGAGAAGCGCGGTCAGCACTTCTATTGAAGCCGACGAGGACAGTCCCGCCCCATTAGGGATATTTCCCATGAAGCTGGCCTCGAATCCATGGCTGAACTGGTATCCTGCCTTGTTGAAGGCATAAATCACCCCTTTGGGATAATTTGCCCAGTCATGTTCCTTCCTGTTCCTGATATCCCTGATATCGAATTCGATGATCCCCATTTCAGGAAAGTTCTCGGAGTATACCCTGACGAGTCCGTCCTCCCGCTTCCTTGCGGCACCATAGGTCCCGATTGTAAGGGCGCATGGAAAGACATTCCCTCCATTATAATCCGTGTGCTCACCAATAAGGTTGACTCTTCCTGGCGCAAAATACACCGAATCTGCCTCTTCTTTAAAAATCCGTTTAAAGCTCTCTCTCAATTTCCCTACCATGAATCCTCCTCCTCAGGTTCTGCGTTGTCGGTCCGTCTCCCTGACGAACATCTCTCGCGCTCTATCCACTTTACCCTCAATTCGATGACGGTTTCTCCCAATCCCTTGCAGGGCAATCCTTATCGGACTGTCACCTCTTTCACGTCATTCAGGTCCTTCACGCTTTCCCGGATGCGAAGGCTGACCGGGATGATAACTTTCTTCCGGTATTCCCTGTTGGTCAGGATGCTCTCATTTAACAGGTCAACCACCGCATGACCAAGATAATCCGAATAGACCCGGATTGTCGTCAGGGACGGCACCATGTATTTCGCGCTGGGAAGGTCGTTGAAACCGACAATGCTGATATCCTCCGGAATCTTCAGTCCCATTTCAGAAATCGCTTTGTAGGCACCCAGTGCCATGCTGTCATTTCCCATGAAGAAGGCTGTCGGCCTGACAGGTTTCTGCAACGCTTCCTTCATCAGCCGATATCCTGACTTATGGGAGAATTCCC